>NZ_JBAIYR010000024.1:0-16605 GCF_036763145.1 Desulfovibrio sp. 1188_IL3213
CCCGGTTCTTCCGCTGCGTCCGGCACATCCGATACTGCCAGCCCGGCAGGCACCGCGCCCGAAGCCTCGGAGCACGCCGCCTCATACATACTTTTTCATGACCTGCGCTTCGGCAGCAGCCTGAAGCTGGTACGCGCCGCCATGGCCAGCCGCCCCAATGCGGACATCCCCTTCCAGTACATGACAAAACTGGAAATGCCCGCAGCCGGGGAAGCCCCGACGCCAGAGGCGGAAAAACAGACGGACGTTCGCCTTTTGCAGGAGCGGCTGCGCTTTTCCGACAGCGGCAGGGATTCTCAGTGGCAACCTCCCCGGCCCCCTAGGGAACCGGGCATACTGGACTGGCTGGTCGGGCTGCGCTGAGGCTGCCCCGCCGGGGGCGCAATCGCCCATACACGTTACAACAACGGCGACGAGGTGTTTATGAACAGCAGTTTTTCGCATCTGGACGGGCAGGGCAATGTGACCATGGTGGACGTCGGCAACAAGCAGGCCACAGAACGTGTGGCTATTGCCGAGGCGGTGGTGGAACTCAGCCCGGCGACCCTTGAGCTGCTGCTCAAGGTGGCCCTGCCCAAGGGCGACGTGCTCACCTGCGCCAAAATCGGCGGCATCATGGCCGCCAAGCGCGTCGGTGAGCTTATTCCCCTGTGCCACCCGCTGAGCCTCACCTATGCCGACATCCGCTTTGATGTAAGCGAAGCGCCGCCGCGCATCCGCATTGAGGCCGAAACGCGCACCGTGGGCAATACCGGCGTGGAAATGGAAGCCATTGTGGCCGCGCAAACCGCTGCCGCCGTTATTTATGACATGTGCAAGGCCGTGCAGCGTGACATCATCATCAGCCGGGTGCGTCTGCTGCACAAGCGCGGCGGCAAAAGCGGCGAATTCAACGCGCCGGACATGGAAGAATGATGCTGCCCCATATTGATCCCGTTGCCTTCAGTATCGGCAGCCTGCAACTGCGCTGGTATGGACTCATGTATCTGGCGGGTTTCGGCCTGGGCTGGTGGCTGGGCCGCTGGCGCGCCTCGCGGCCCGGTTCAGACTGGCGGGCCGCCGATGTGGACGACCTGCTCACCTGCGTCATGATCGGCATCATTCTGGGCGGGCGCCTGGGCTATGTGCTGTTTTATGATCTGCCCGTTTACATCTCGGACCCGATGGAGATCCTGCGCATCTGGAACGGCGGCATGTCCTTTCACGGGGGACTGCTTGGCGTACTTGGCGCGTTCTGGTACTTTGCCCGCACGCGGCATCGTTCTTTTCTGGACATTTCGGACTTTGTGGCCCCGCTGGTTCCCCAAGGCCTCTTTTTCGGACGCCTTGGCAACTACATCAACGGCGAACTGTGGGGCAAGGTGACGGATGGTCCCTGGGGAGTGGTCTTTCCCGGCGCCGGTTCCCTGCCGCGCCACCCAAGCCAGCTTTACGAAGCGCTGCTGGAAGGGCTGGTTCTTTTTGCCCTGGTGTGGATATATTCGCTGAAACCTCGCAAACGCGGGGCTGTTTCCGGGCTGTTTGCCCTTGGCTATGGCCTGTTCCGCTTTGTGGTTGAATTTGTGCGCGTTCCCGATGCCCAGCTTGGTTACCTTGCTTTCGGCTGGCTCACCATGGGCCAGGTGCTCTGCATTCCGCTCATGGCTGTCGGCCTGTGGCTGCTCTGCCGACAGGCCCCTATCATGCAACAGGGCATGCATGTGGTTGTGGAACGGCCCGGATCAAAAAATTCGGGCGGCCACAGCAATAAAAAACGCAAGCAGAAAAAATAGCAGCGCGCAAAACTGAAACGCATCCGGTTCATGCAACGCCGGATGCCGGTCACGCGGTCGCGCTCACAGCACACACCGGGCAGCATCACCGCATATCCGGGCGGCGGGCTTGTCTGCGCAGGGCTGCCGTCTGTCCGTGTTGGCGTCAATGGCCGCGCAGTTGACACCAGCCCGCTTTTTTGTGAAGCTGACCGCCGTTTATCCTAATCATTTTTTATGGAGATCACATGGCTAAAGAAGGTTCCATTGAAGTTGACGGCGTAGTGCAGGAAGCCCTGCCCAACGCCATGTTCCGCGTGGAGCTGGAAAACGGTCACGAAGTACTGGCCCATATTTCCGGCAAAATGCGCAAATTCTACATCCGCATCCTGCCCGGCGACCGCGTAAAGGTTGAACTTTCCCCTTACGACCTGACCCGCGGGCGCATCACCTACCGCATGAAGTAGCAGCGGGCGCGGCGGCTTTTCTGTAGCCACGCTGTGGCCGAACCGCCCCTGGCCGCGCCCCCTCTTCTCTTTTCGCAGCCCGGCTGCGTCTTCCTTCCGTCACGAAAGCCCCATCCAGGCAAGCGCGCCCACGCACAGCAAGGCCCACAAACCGGCCACAACGTCGTCAATCATGATGCCGTAACCGGCGGGCAGCCAGTTTTCCGATGCCTTGACCGGCCAGGGCTTGGCGATATCAAAAATTCGAAAAGCCACAAAAGCCGCCAGCACCATGAAAAAGCTCGGATCGGGGAAAGGCAGCAGCACCAGCCACACCCCCACCAGTTCGTCAATGACGACTTCACCGGGATCTTTGCGGTCCAGCAGCTTTTCCGCCCGCGTGGCAGCCACGGCCCCCAGAAAAAAGAGCGCCAGCAGCAACCCCGCCCGCAGCCAGAGATTCAGGGGCAAGAAAATGTAGGGAGCCAACAGGCAGGCCATGGCCGTTCCCCAGGTGCCGGGAGCCTTGGGGTCCAGACCGGCTACACCCAGGCGGCAAAAATACAAAACCAACTGGTCTTTCAGGGGCATTGTTTCTCCAGGCAGGTTGCACCGCGCAACGCGGCAAAAGCCGTCAGCAAACGGCGGACAAGTCACATGCAGCCGGAACTCGGGTAGCCCGGTTCCGGCACTACGAACATCTCTCGCGCACATATTCTAGCCACTTTATGCCCACAGGACCAGAATGAAAATACGCGCAACTCTCTTAAAAACATGCACCGCGCACACTTTGAGGCTCGCCTTTCATGCCCGTTTAACGCATTATTGCCTAAAAAACAGCTTTACCGTATAGGCATGACATGGACAAAAATCGCAGCGAACTTTTTGGCCGATTCAGCTACGACGACAGCCTCACCTATGAGGCCCTGCTGGCCGTAGAAGAAAATCTTACAGCCGACCTCACGGCCCTGCTGCTGCGGGCGGACGCCGCACACCTGGACTTTACCCCTCTGGGCGACGCGCTCATGTTCCAGTGCGCGTTTGAGGCACACAAACTCTACGTTTACCGAAAAATTGCCTTGGAAACCGCCGCATTGCTGCCTCCGGGCGTGCGGGGGCAGATGTTGTGTCTGGACAAGGACTTCAATTCCCTGCATATATACTGGCTGCGCGCAGGACAATGGCAGGAAGAGGAACGCTCCGTTCCCCTTGAGCCGCCGCCGGGCCTCAGGGTCTGGCGCACCGGCGGGGCTGCCGCCACATCAGGCGGCGAAGAAGCGGAATAAACCCGCATGCGCCCTGCCCGCAGGGCGGAAAGGCCAACACTGCGCAACTTCCAGACGCAGAAACGCCCGGATGGTGGAATCGGTAGACACAAGGGACTTAAAATCCCTGGCCGTTAAGGTGTGCGGGTTCAAGTCCCGCTCCGGGTACCATTTATTTTAAAGGAAATACGGCATAACGCAAAAGCGAATGATGCCGTATTTTTTTGTTTATAGTAAAACGGTGCCACCATTGTGCCGCTTTCCCCAATTTGCGCTACTCACCTTCAGAGGCTACATATATAAAAACTCAAAATCTACGAGGACACTATGTCCACTCTTAAGAATTCCAGAATCAAATCTTATATTGAGCAAAATTTTACAGGCCTCATAGATGTTTCGCAAGTGAGCGAACATGACCGCGCAACAACCCTTTTGACCCGCGGTATCGCGGCATTAGCTGTGATTTCATTTACCGGGTGTGGGTTTGAGGATGCCGCAGGAGCCGTCGTAGATGGCGGTGGCGACAACGGCATAGATGCCATTTCTTACGATGGCTATACAAATACCGTTTATTTTGTCCAATCCAAATGGAGTAGAGAGGGAAACAAAACCCTTGATGAAGCTGCCGCGCATAAACTGATCCATGGCGTACAGAAGTTACTAGAGCTTGATTTTGATGGATTTAACACGGATGTGAAAAAAAAGAAGCACATACTAGACAAGATAACAAATGATGCAAGTGTTAAGATAGTTCTTTGCCCGACGTACAATAGCACCAATATATTATCTGACAGTGTAGAAGCTATATTTTCTGAATATATAGGCCGTATTAATGACGGCGATGACATAATGACTTTAAAAGTTGCCAATCAAAGCAGACTTTATGACGTAGCTTCTAAGTCTCGTGGTCCAGTCAACGAGGATGTGGTCATTAGGGATTGGACAAAAATTGCGAGTGCCGGTGATGACGCTTACTTTGGCTTTGTCGCAGCTTCTGATTTGGCTGTTTTATTTGAAAAGCATCAGGACTCTTTATTCACGCCGAATATCCGTTCTTTTAAAGGGGATACTGATGTGAATAATATGATTGTGGATTCCATTGTGAATGCTCCAGAGCTTTTTTGCTATCTAAATAATGGTATAACTTTGATTGCTAATGAAATAAAAAAGAAGCCTCTTGGTGGCTCTTCGCGAGAAAGCGGAGTGTTTGAATGTAACGGTCTTGCTGTTGTTAATGGAGCGCAGACGGTTGGAGCTTGTCATCGGGTATACAAAAAAGATAAAGATAAAACAGATGTGGCGTATGTTTTTGCAAAATTTATCGAGACAAAACAGCATGACAGCGACTTGTCTCGATCAATAACAAAAGCTGCAAACACTCAGAATAGAATCGAAAGAAAAGACTTTGTCGCATTGGACCCCTATCAAAAAGAGCTCCAAGAAGGACTTGATATACTTGGCATTAAATATGTTTATAAAGCTGGCGATGAGGTGCAAGGGGAAAATTGTTACGACTTAACTTATGTTGCTCAAGCTCTTATTGCAGACACAGGTGACATTAACTTGGTGGCTGTTGCAAAAAGGGAAATTGGCCGTGTATGGGATGATATTGAGAGGGTACCATACAAACTAATTTTTAATCATTCCAACTCTCCATATTACGTCAAACATCTGCTCTGTCTGTTTGAAAAATCTCAAGAAAATATTCGGCAATGCGCCGTAGATGACAAAAGAAAACAACAATACGCTGTTTATGGCAATATATTTATTGCTGCTCAATGCTTGAAAAATATAGAAAAGTCAAAAATACGTAGTGAGCAGTTCGAAATTGAAGCGGCCATGACAACGGTGGATGCAACCATTCCAACCTTGTTTAACGCTGTTTATGATGTCGCTGAGGAAAAATATCCTGGAACACCGTTGGTATATTTATTTAGGAATGCGAAAAAGCTCAAAGAAATAGAGGATGCTTTGCCTTAGATAATGATGGTCAGGCTAGGGTCAGTTTCCACACGTTGAACAATTTCATTATATTTAGAAATAAGGCGCATGACCTCTATGCGTTGAGATTTTTCAGTAAATTGGCTCCATTCCAAGATGTTCGTAGCGATAAATTGCTCAGCCTCAATAACGTCAATACGTCCTTCAATTTCAAAGCCTTTAGCAATAGATTCAATGCCAGCGCGGCCCTCTGCAATAGTCACGATAATCGGACGTATTCCAGCGTCAATATTATCTTTACACTTACGAATAAGCGCTTCAGAAGGGGCTGTCGTAACGTGGATAGCCACGTCATCAAGCACAAAATCGCCAGCACGCGCGGTGGGGCAGTCCGCCACATTCGCGCCGTGGTGGGCGACTCTTTTATCTTCCGGCAGAATCAAGTCGAGCTTGGCGCCGACAAGGTGTTGTAGCACAGTGCCAGCATAGGTAGTGCCAGGATTGTCTTTTTGGCGCTTCACGGCCTGGGCGAGCAGGTCGCTAACGATGGAGCGCAAAGATTTGCTCGGATCAAACTTGAGAGTGAAGGGTTTGCTGCTGAAATAGTCCTGAACGCGGGCGATCCACCACTTTTCAATGGCGGCTAAGTCGTCCATCTTTTCTGTATGCAGCGCGTTCAAAAAAATCGCATAATCAGAGGCGTTGCCAAGGCTTCCCCGGCTGGTGCGTCCGCCTTCCTCGGCGAGCACGCGAGTAATGCCGTGGCCTTTCAAAATATTCTGCACTCGCCCCTTGCCCAGCCCTTTGACCTGTCCTTCCCTGTCAGTCCGCAAGGTTTCCGGATCAATGGGAAGGCCGTTTTCGGCAGCAAGCCGAGTGATGTGCAACATGACGGCCAGTTGGCCTTTGCTTCTCAGGGAGTTCGCATCACGAAATTCTGTCAGACGTTTTTCAAGAGAGGTCATCGCAAACCGCCGCAAGAGGGGAGAGAAGGTGTTTTGCCAAGTACGCGGCGACAGGAGCGGCTACCGCGTCGCCCATAGCCTTGTAGCCATCGTTGAAGGTGCCGGGAAGCTTGAAGGTTTCCGGCGCTCCCATAAGCCTTGCCGCTTCGCGGGGGCTGAGGATGCGCGTCCTCCACTCTTTGCCCTGCTTAATCACAAGATACTGCCTGCTGCTGCCGCCTGCCGGGGTGCGCAGACATCCGGCAATGTCGTCAAAACGCAGCTCAAGAACCTGTTTCTTGTTCCGAATGCGCTTATATCCAGGGACTACCGGAAGTCCGCTTTCCTGAAGCCTGCGCATGTGCGCGGGCGGAACCATCGCTAGATTTTTTCTGCTGGTGGCCGCATCCTGGCAGGGCAATGAGAAATCCACTACTTCGGAAAGAGTCAGGCCGCGCTTTTCTGGCTTTGGCAAATTCCACCATACCCAGCCATCAAGTCCGGCAGCAGCTTTCTGAATAGCGGCGGGGTGCGCCCAGGTCGGCTTTCCGGCTACAAGATTTTGCGGAATGGACGTTTGGGCGTCAACTGCAACCACAAACACCCTGGGGCGAGACTGGGGGAGCCAATGAACAGCGTCAAGCAGCATGGCGCCGACTTTGTAGCCGCGTTTCACGAGAGCCGTGTGCAATTCCCGGTAATGAGCGCCTTCATCAGTGGAAACAAGGCCGACCACGTTTTCAGCCGCCAAAAGCGGTGGCCGCTGCGACATTTCGTCCATGACGCGAAGCCACTCCCAGACAAGGCCGCTACGCTTGGCCCTGATGCCTTTGCCGTTGCCGGCAAGAGATAAGTCCTGACAAGGGAAGCTGGCCCATGAAAGGACGCTTGATGGGAGGCGTTTACCGTTTACATCGGTGATGGAGCATAGGGCGAAAGGAGCGCCTTCATGGTTGGACCAAAAAACTGCGGCTTTTTTAGGGCAAATGTCGTTTGCCCACGCTTCGCTGAAATATGGAGCCAAAGCATGGCTTACCAAGCCGCTGCCCGCAAAAAACTCAAGGAACGGCGGGCGCGCGTCTTCCTGCGGCAACTCAGACGCCGAGTAGGAAACGCTGTATTGCAGGGTTTGGTAGGCTAAACTCATAATTGTCATGCGCCGTCAACGCGGAGCGTGTTGAAATAATCAAACAAACGGGCCTGTAGGGCCGCCAAATCTTTCAATTCGCATTCCCACACTATCAGGACGCGCCAGCCACCGCTTTCGAGAGCAATTCTATTTTGCGCGTCTCGCGTCACGTTCCGCTCAAATTTCCGATTCCAATAATCGATGTTGGTAGCGGGCATAGTGGCGCGTTTACAGCCAGTATGGCGGTGCCAAAAACAGCCGTGAACAAAGATGACCGTGCGATGCTTGGGCAAGACGATATCCGGCTTGCCCGGCAAGTCCGCCCGCTGAAGCCTGAATCTGTACCCCATACGGTGCAGGAGGGAGCGCACGGCCTTTTCCGGCCCCGTATTGCGCCCTTTCACCTGGGCCATAGTCCAGCTTCGCTTTTCCGGGCTTACATTGTCCATCTGGAAAAGATATATCCTGAGGGCGAGAACCTCGCAAGAAAAGAGTCTAGAGAAATAAAAAGGCGGATGAACCGCCTTTGAGTCGTACCTGTGCGCCGATGCTTCGTCGGCGATAATTTTTACGCCCTTCCGGCCGTCACATCCCTTTCGAGGATCTTGATGGAGCTAATTCTCCCTGATGCGCTTGAATATCTGCCAGGGGGCGACGATAAATCCCGCCATAACGGAAAGAAAAAGCTTGATGCCGAGATACATGATGAACCCCGCGCCGGATGTCAGGATAACCGGCACCGGAATACGGCTCAGGAATTGCCAGCCCCAATAGGCCCCGGCCAGCATCAAGCCGACAACGATGCCGCCGCTTTTATTGGTCTGCGCGTTATACGCCACAAACACGGCCACACCGATAAAGATGATGGCCGTCACGGCAAGGTCAATGTAAAGCCTGCGCGCCACGGAGGCATTGTGCGACAGAAGGCACGGTTCACAGAGCGGCGGATTGAAACGGTTCATCTGTTCTCCTTTTCATGTGCCGCGAGACTTGAACGTAATGCCCGCATGAGCGTCGCCCAAAGCGCCAATTTTTCCAGATCGTCAGGCCGCAGCCCTTCCCCCGCATCGCTGGCCGTTTGAAGCAACTCCGCGAGGAAGCGTTCATCATAATATCGCCAACCGGGCGACAATCATGCCTATTTCCTCAGATGCGATCATGCGTTTCTCGTTTGGAGGATTTGCACAAAAATAAATATCCTATTTTGGGATATTTTGCAACTCGCAATAGGGTTATCCCAAAAGAGGATACCCATGAAATCCAACTTCACGCGAGAGTATGAGGCCTTTCTTGAAGGGCTCATCAACGCCAGAAAACGACAAGGACTTACCCAACAAGCCGTCGCCGACTTTTTGGGCAAGCCCCAATCTTTTGTCTCAAAGTATGAAAGCGGAGAACGCCGGTTAGACGTGGTTGAGTTTATTGAAATTGCAAAGGCGCTACGGGAAGACGTGGTTTCACTCCTTCGGGAAATGAACTTGATCCAATAGCCGCGCCTATCACGGCATCAGCCACAGAAGAATGGCCGCGATGACCATGGGCGACAGTATGGACGGAATGATGACCCACCATACAATATGCTTCTCCACCATAGTGACGAGATGTTGAGCGGCGTTGTACACGTCCCGCGCCCGCTCCGCGCCCTCCACGCAGAATTTTACCGAGTTTTCCACCTTTGCCGTCGCCTGGGAGATAACTTCAGCGGGATATGCCCTTACTTCGTTCGCGGATTGCTTCACGCTCAAGGTCGCGGTCTTGATAAGCCCGTGCAAGTCTCTCAAAGCCTTCATCAACTCTGCGGTGCTTTTCAATTTCTCCATGTCTTGCTGTTGCAGCAGGGTCAGCCGCATTTCCAATATTTCCGATTCGCCCATTCCCCTCACAGATACCGTAATTCGCGGCAATCAAGCCCACCACCAAGGCTGTCAAGCTCTTTGACGGCGGTTCTATCGCGCACCTTGTGCCGGCAAAAAAACACGAACAGCGCCCCCCTGTGCAACCGGCACGGCCTACCTCCGGTTCATACGCAGGCTCATGGTTTTCCCCCGCATCCCGCCCGGTCACAAAGAGAGAACGCGCTACACGCGCGGGCTTGCGGACATGATGTGATGAACTTCCTCGGTTTGCGCGTTGAAAACGCACTACGCACGCGGGCTTACGAACTGGCCTCTTGGGCCTGTCGTCCGGCTTCCGGGCAGTCGCATCCAGCCCCTGCGGGCAACACTTCCATCACATCCCCGGAACGCACAAGACCGCCTCGCAAAACTCTCGCGAACACGCCCTGCCGGGGCATGATGCAGTCGCCCATCGTGTGGTATATCTGGCAGTGGTTATGGCATTCCTTGCCTATCTGCGACACTTCCAGAAGCACGTCATTACAGCGCAGGCGTGTCCCCACGGGCAGGGCCGCAAAATCAATGCCGTCCACAACAAGATTTTCGCCGAAACATCCGTGCGTAACCACGGCTCCTCTGGCCCTGAATGCCTCAATGGCCTGCCAGGAAAGCAAACTGACCTGACGATGCCACTTTCCGGCGTGGGCATCGCCCTCAATGCCGTGATCCACTACAAACACGGCGGAAGGAACGGTTTTTTTGGCAGTACCTTTTTTGGGGCTGGTACAGATGGCCTTGATCATTCCCATACTATTTTCCTATGGTTAAAACATTTACATCTTGAACCTTCAGACGGCTGCATAAGCATTCACCAGCCGTGCCTGATGAAACCAGTTTCTGCTGATGGCGACAGGCTCAACACCCACCGGACGTCTCCCCTGTTCCACCGGCCTTTCCGCGCTCGCATATATAAATATAAAACACAAATCCGGCGGGTCAGCCCCCGTACGTTAAAAAATGGACTTTGCGAGCAAATCAAAGAAAATGCGGGAATACACAAAAAATTCTTGACGGGCCAGGCATGAGTAGCTATATAACCCCTTGCCTCATGTAGGAGCGTAGCTCAGGTGGCTAGAGCACTTCCTTGACACGGAAGGGGTCAGCAGTTCAAGTCTGCTCGTTCCTACCAAAAGAAACTTCGGGGATGGTTCCCCTAAACGGCGGAAGGCCTTGGCCCCGCCCATAGCACAGGCTGCCGCAGGGCGGCCGAATGACCGGTATCGGCGCAGTGGGGAGGTTTACCTCCCCATTTTGTTTTGGCTTTTTTGTCTGGCCGGGCAGCGCCTCCGGCGACGCAAGGAGATAGTCATGGAAGTCCGTGTGGAAGGGCAAATGGTAGAGGGGCAGGCTGGCGACAGCGTGGCCGCCGTACTCCAGAAAGCCTTGAGCGGCAAAAAGTTCAAGGCCGTTGTGGCCGCCCGCGCTGCTGCAGGCGCGGAAGAACTGCTTGACCTTTCCTCTCCGGTTCCCGCCGGCTGCACCGGCCTGGAACCGGTGTACGCCGACTCGCCCGAGGGCCTGCAGATACTCCGTCACTCCACCGCCCACGTCATGGCGGCGGCTGTGAAACAGCTTTTCCCCAAAGCCCGCGTTACCATCGGGCCTTCCATCGAATCCGGCTTTTACTACGACTTTGATGTGGAAAAGCCCTTTTCCAGCGAAGATTTTCCCGCCATTGAAGCGGAAATGCAGCGCATCGCCAATGCGCGCGAGCCGTTTACCCGCGAAGAGCTCTCCAAGGCCGAGGCCGTGGAACGCTTCAAGGCTATGGGCGAAGACTATAAGGTCGAAATTATTGAAGGCATTGATGCGGACACCGTGTCGGTCTACACATGCAGCGGCTTTGCAGACCTGTGCCGCGGCCCGCATGTGCCGCATACGGGCTTTGCCAAAGCCTCCAAGCTTATGAGCGTTGCCGGAGCCTACTGGCGCGGTGACGAAAAAAACCGTATGCTGTCCCGTATTTACGGTACGGCCTTTGCGGATGAAAAAGCCCTGGCCGCTCACCTGAAGCAGATTGAAGAAGCCAAACGCCGCGACCACCGTAAGCTCGGACGCGAACTTTCGCTCTTCACCTTCAAGGAAGACGTGGCCCCGGGCATGGTGTTCTGGCTGCCCAAGGGCATGCTTGTGCGCACCATTCTTGAAGACTTCTGGCGCAAAGAACATCTCAAACGCGGCTATGACATAGTTCAGGGGCCGCAGCTTCTGCGTGTTGAAACATGGCAGAAGTCCGGGCACTACGACCATTACCGCGAAAACATGTACTTTACGCAGATCGAGGAAGACGCCTACGGCGTCAAGCCCATGAACTGCATCTCGCACATGCTTATTTACGGCAACGAACTGCACAGCTACCGCGATCTGCCGCAGCGCTATTTTGAGCTTGGCGTGGTTCACCGCCATGAAAAAAGCGGCGTGCTCCACGGCCTTTTGCGTGTACGCCAGTTCACCCAGGATGATGCCCACATCATCTGCGCGCCGGAACAGCTTGAAGGCGAGATTCTTGAGGTCATCCATCTCATTCGCGACCTTATGAATCTCTTCGGATTTGAATACAAGGTGGCGGTGTCCACCAGGCCCGAAAGCAGCATCGGCACGGATGAAGCGTGGGAATCGGCCACAAGCGCCCTTGTGCAGGCCGTGGAAAAGGCGGGGCTGCCTTACACCATCAATGAAGGTGACGGCGCTTTTTACGGTCCCAAGATCGACGTGCGCCTGCTGGACTGCATCGGCCGCGAGTGGCAGTGTTCCACCATTCAGGTGGACTTTACCCTGCCCGAGCGCTTTGACCTCACCTATGTGGGACAGGACGGCGAACGCCACCGCCCGGTCATGGTGCACCGCGCCATCATGGGTTCGCTTGAGCGCTTTATCGGCATTCTTGTTGAAAACTTCGCCGGCGCGCTGCCCACATGGCTTGCGCCAGAGCAGGCGCGCCTGCTCACGGTGACCGAAGCCGGGGACGAAGCCGTCGCCGGCATGGTTGAGGAACTCAAGGCCCTGGGCATCCGTGCCCAGGCCGACACGCGCAATGAAAAACTGGGATTCAAGGTGCGTGAGGCCCAACTGGCAAAAGTTCCGTACATTCTTGTTGTGGGAGAAAAGGAAGTGCAGGCGGGCGGCGCCAATGTGCGCCTGCGCAATGGAGACAACCTGGGGCTCAAGTCCGTAGCGGAAATCGCCGCGCTCATACGCACGGACGCCGAAGAGCCTTTCAAACAAGGAGGGATGCGCTATAGCTTCGCCTAACATGAGATTCCGCCGCGACATGCCGCAAGACAGCGTACGTCGCAACGAAATGATCCGCGCCCGTGAAGTGCGCGTGATCGCCGCCGATGGCGAGCAGCTTGGTATTTTGCAACGTAACGAAGCCATTGCGATGGCAAAAGAAGCGGGCATGGACCTGGTGGAAGTTTCTTCCAACTCCGAGCCGCCCGTTTGCCGCATAATGGACTACGGCAAGTTCAAATACGAGCAGCAGAAGAAAAAGCAGGAAGCCAAAAAACGCCAGGCTGTGGTGCAGATCAAGGAAATCAAGGTCCGCCCCAAGACGGATGACCATGATTACGAAACCAAGGTCCGCCACATCCGCCGCTTTCTGGAAGAAGGCGACCGCTGTAAGATAACGGTATTCTTCAGGGGCCGCGAAATTGTCCACAAGGATCGCGGCATGTCCATTCTGGAACGGGTAGTTCAGGACCTGGCTGACATCGCCAAGGTCGATCAGGAACCCCGCGCCGAAGGCCGCACCCTGCAGATGATGCTGGTTCCCAAAAAATAACCGGCTTCACACGGCAAAAAAACATTGGAGCAGGTGTTCTTGAAAATCTGGATTTTCAAGAACTGAAAGCGTCATTCCAGCGCCAAAAGCGCAGCTGCGCGGCCTGTGCAGCACAGGGAAAAACGCCTGCTCGCCCGTTTGCGGGAACAATTTTACATTGAAGTTGTTCCGGCTCTTGCGCCTTATGGCGCTTTGGGGCATCATGCCCTTCCCCTGGCGCGTCCGCAGACCTGCCGGGTATATGTTTTCGTAAGGAGTACGCCATGCCCAAGATCAAAACCCGGCGTTCCGCCGCCAAGCGTTTTTCGCAGACCGGCAGCGGCAAGTTCAAGCGTCGTCGCCAGAACCTGCGCCACATCCTCACCAAGAAGGCCGCCAGCCGCAAAATGCGCCTGGGTCAGTCCACCACCGTGGACAAAGCCAACGAAAAGGCCGTGCGCCGCATGCTGCCCAACGGCTAGGGCTTTGCCCCGGCCTGCCTGTCCCGGTTGCAAGGTTCCCCTGCGGGCCTTGAGCGGTGCGTTTTTTGAACTCCCCGCACAGGCTACTGCTCCGGGCATGCATCTGATAACAGCAGCGGCCCAGGCCAGTCGGCCTGGAAAATTCAAGACGCGCAAGCGTCGCGGCGAGTGCGGAGCCGTAACAGACGTTCAATCCGTACCCCCTCATCGAGGGGCATGATACTTTACACCCCCCAACGGGCTTTCCTCCGCCTGGTTGGGAGAAGGAGGTCACACCATGCGTGTCAAGAGAGGTCTTTCCGGTCATCGTCGTCACAAGAAATATTTGACCGCCGCCAAAGGTTTTCGACAGCGCTGCGAAAATTCCGGTCCCGATCCACCACAGCGAAATGCCCGCCACAGTGCTGTCCTGGTACAGGGAGCAGCCGGCCGTCACACACAGATTTACTTCGTTGCCAAGGGCGCTCCGTACGCAAAATGCCGCGGCCGCCAGGGCAAGAAGCAGGGCGCCGGTAACGATTTCGTGGGATCGGTTCATGAACCACCTGTAATATGGGTTTGGCGGGCGCGCCGCCGGAACTTGCAAAGAAACGGGCCGGACCGCGCGGCGGCGGCACCGCGGCACGATTCCTGAACCCTGAATGTATCATACCTCTATAGGCTTTTTTTGCCCTCAGGTAAAGCATGGCGTGGCTGCAGCGAGTACGGAAAAAACAAAAGGACGCCCTTGCGGACGTCCTTTCGCGTTGTGACTGCGGCAACCCTACATGGTGGAACCAGAGGCGGCACGCTGCATCTTGACTTCGACTTTTTCGGTCAGGCCGGAATAGTATTCGCGCAGGATGGCGAGCACTTCATCGCGACCGAAGTGATCCGGCACTTCCGCGCCTTCGGAGAGCATTTTGCGCAGCTTGGTGCCGGACAGGATGACGCGGTCATCCTTGCCGTGCGGGCAGGTGCGCATGCTCGCCATGCCGTCACACTTCTTGCAGTAGAAGGTCCAGTCGATGTTCAGGGGTTCGCAGAGCAGGCGTTTGGCCGGATCTGCGGAGGCAGGCATTTTGCGGAAGATTTCCTGGGCTTCAAACATGCCATAGAAGTCGCCCACGCCGGCGTGGTCGCGGCCCACAAGCAGGTTGTTGATGCCGTAGTTCTGGCGGAATGTGGCGTGCAGCAGGGCTTCACGCGGGCCGGCATAGCGCATGTCCAGGGGGTAACCGGCCTGGATGACAAAGTCTTTCACAAAGTACTTGTCCACCAGGGTGTCGATGCACCTGACGCGCACTTCGGCCGGGATGTCGCCGGGCTTCAGGGAGCCGACCAGGGAGTGAATGACCACGCCGTCGCACACTTCCACGCCGATTTTGGCAAGGTATTCATGCGAACGGTGCATGGGGTTGCGCAGTTGCAGGGCGGCAACCTTCTGCCAGCCGCGTTCGTCCATCTTGGCGCGCAGCTGGGCGGGGGTCATGTACACGCCGGGGAACTTTTCGGGGAATTCGCCCTGGGAGAGCACTTTCACGGGACCGGCGATATTGTATTCCTTCTGGGCCAGAACCATTTTCACGCCGGGATGGTCTTCGGGGGCCACTTCCCAGAATTTTTCAGAGTCAGGGCCTTCGCCCTTGAAGACCAGCTCGCACTCCATCTTTTTGTCGGCTTCGGTCATTTCATAGATTTCTTCGACCTTCATGGTCGCCATGACTTCGCCCTTGCGCACCAGGGCCACTTCTTCCCCGACCTTGATGCTCTTGGCTTCGTCAGCGGAGACGTCAAGGGTTACGGGCACAGGCCAGAAGGTGCCGTCGGTGAGGGTCATTTTTTCACACACGCTTTTCCAGTCGGCCTTGTTCATGAACCCGTTCAGAGGCGAAAAGCCGCCAATGCCCATCATGATGAGGTCGCCCTTGGCGCGGGAAGAAATTTCGATCTGCTTGAGGCCAGCGGCCTTTTTCTTTTCATCTTCCAGGGCCTTGCCTTCAAGCAGGCAACAGACCAGACCCTTACCGCCGTGAGGAGCTACCAACTTGGACATCGCGAAATCCTCCGTGTTTTGGTTATGACAGCCTCCCGCCACGGCAGTACGCACAGCCGGAATGGGGAGGGCTTCTCTCGAAATCCATCTTGTGAATAATCTAACAAAAAGTCAACTACCTCTTGCAAAATTTCCTGACCCGCAAACATCTGAAAAAGCGAAAAGGCCTTGTCTAAAGCCAAGAAACATAAATGCCATCTTACGACATGTTTTTAAAAAAGAGAAGCCCCCCGGCTGAAAAAAAAGCACATTGTCTTTGTTTTGCCATTTGCTCGGATGGAGAAAAATAGTACAGATAAAGGGATTTTTATACCGGGCACATTGATTGCCGTATGGAAAAATATCATATAATATTATAATATTATTAAATATATTTTAAAATTGACAGATTGTGTCACACAAGGCGGTGGAAAATAAAATTAGTCATTCGCTGCCCTTGCACGGCCTGAAAGGGGCGATGGCGCTTTTTTTCGCAATCTCGCGAAAAGGCGATTTTTCGGCAGGAACAAAAAGATTATTTGAAAAGACGGGCTGTTGCCGCTTCGTATTTGAGCGGAGTTATGTTCGCGGCATTTGAGAGTGCGTCAGGCGCAGGCACGCTTGCAGGCCAAAATCACGTAATATATTTAATGTATTGGGAATAATATGCCAGATCGTTTTGGGGGGTGAGCAGCCTTGTGCGGCTGTTGTCAAAGGGTTTTGTGCAAATGCATGGGTGTGAGTCGGCATGCCCCTTCAGTCTGCTCTTGTCAGTGCGCGGTTTGCGAGGCGTCGCGCCTGCTTGCGGTTGACGCTCCGCTCCAATGCAAACGTGCTTCAGCCCTGGGGCTGAAGCACGTTGCGCTGAAGACAGCGGCACTGCCGGCTGGTTGTGCGGCAGGCATGCCGAAACTGAAGAGACGGCGCCGACGCAGAGCGCTTGTTTTTCACGACTGCTCCGGCGGAGGCCCGGTG
>NZ_JBAIYR010000025.1:0-16176 GCF_036763145.1 Desulfovibrio sp. 1188_IL3213
ATCCCGCGCGGATTGCGGATGTGCGGCGGGCCTGGCGCGAGCACCTTCGCAACGGGCATTGCTATGAACACAGGGTGCGGCACATCTGCGAGACGGCCGGGATCACGTGCCCGGTCAGGGCGTAGGAAAAGCAGGCGGTAAACGTCTTGCCAAGGCATTTACCGCCTTTTCGCAAAGCGGCATTGTGGCGGGTTACTCCGTGTCTTTGCGTAGTTATGGGGCCTTGGCTTCAAGGGCTGGACGCATAAAACGGCTTGCAATCCAAGCGGTGTGCCAATCTGTGCTTAAATTTGTGTTTCAATCTGTGTTCCGGCTTGCCGCAGCATGACACGGCGTGACATGACGTGCTGCGCCCGAACCCGTGCCTTGAGCGCCTGCGCCGGGCTGCATGGCGCTTCTGCAGACAGTGTTCACAGGCTCTGTCTGACCATGATGGAAGGGCCGCCGGATCAGGGGACAGGCAAAGCACTTGACAGCGGGACGTGTATTGCCTATTGCTTTCTTTCTGCGCTGTTTATGCGCGTGGGGAAGTAGCTCAGCTGGGAGAGCACCGCCTTCGCAAGGCGGGGGTCGAGGGTTCAAATCCCTTCTTCTCCACCACATTTTCAAGGGGTTACCTGATTACAGGTAACCCCTTCTTTGTTTTCCCAACACCATTCCCAACACGTCTGCTAAAAACCAGAAACAATCAGTAAAAAGCCTCGCGATAGTATGCCCTTCTTTTTTTGAGAGGAGCAGGGCTACGCAAGTAGTTCCTATTCCCAATCTCTTCGTGGTCATCCCCACCATTTCGTCTCATTCACTTTCTGCGTGAAATATTTGGCGTCAGCAACATGAGGGCAGATATATCTGGAGTCATGTTGCCCAGCCATTTTTGCTTTTTGTAGTGTGGCTCGGAACGCCAAAATTTAAAAATCTCCTAGAGCCATGCGCCCTCGCCGTTTTTTAAAAATCGGCGTCATTGCCCATAGCGTACACTCAGAGTACTCGCGAGAATTTTTGTGGAGGAATAGGGAAATGAACGAAAAAGACGCTGTGCTCAAAGAAAAGAGCTTGGATAGATGGCTTGATGAGCGAGAAGTAAGTTGCCTCACAAGGTTGAGCTTGTCAACGCTCAGGGCTCACAGATTTTACGGAAAAGGCATCCCCTACTCAAAAGTAGGAAGGTCTGTCCGCTATAGCTTGGCAGATGTCACGACATTCATGAAATCTCGCCGGGTTGTTCCTGAAAACGCATAAGGAGGAGCATTAATGCAATATGCAAGAGCTCCACCTTAGACAGGATGGAAAATGAGGCTAAGAAAAAAAATTGCCAATGAAAGCTTAGCCTGACGACCCTGTAGCCCGTTTATCGTACCACCGCTTAACCCGTCCCCTCTCCAAAAAGAGAGAGGGGAGAATCAGATATGGAGTCTGCTATGTCGAATGAAAAATCTACAGAACCGCTTGGCAAGGCCATCGCTAGCGCTCAAAGCTATGATGCGAAAAAGATGGATTCTGATACACGTGACGCAATTTCTAGCCTCAGAGAAGAGATGCACGAAATGTTGCAGCTCCCCTCGGAAGATCTGGCCAAGGTTGACTATATCGAATGGAAGTTGGACTGGAAGCCCGTACTGACCTCTCGTCTTTACCCTAAAAAAATCTAGGTTTAATGCCAGGAGAAGCAGGCCAACATCTGCTTCTCCTGCTCATGGAGGGAAAAATGACCTTTGATTATAAAGAAATGGTTAAAGAGGCAATAAAGACAAGCCAACCAGCCACAAGGGTTCGCCAACTCGGTTGCCATGACAAGACTCCTGCCTCGGTGTCCCAAATGACCCTTGATACTACGGCAAGGGTTGCGCCTTTAAGCCGTTGTCATCACTCTTCTCAAGCCTCACTTGCCCAGCAAACGTACACTCGCACGCATTTGAAAAGATTCATCGACAAATGGCCTGCTCGCGATCAGGCCAATAAAGCTGAAGATGGCATTGCGCTGGCAGGAAAGGATTCGTTTTCTTCTGCCTTTACTGCTGCGCTTGGTATGGCGAACACCACCAATATCTGCGGCTTGGATGATGTCCTGATCAAGGCAGCTGTTTTTGAGGCTCTTCTTGAGCGAGAGGCATCTTGCCAGTTCGCTTCCGGCAGCAATGCCAATCTTCGCGCGCTTTTGAATATCAAGGAAAGCCATGGCCGTGAGAGCATGACGGTTTCTGGCGAGCTTGGGCCAGATAACGAACTGAGGTGGACTCTTAACCTCAGAACCACAGGCACCACATGGGCGAGGTTGCTTTGCATGATCTTCAACCTGTCCAGAATGGATGCCTTGGCGACTCTGGCCAATATCCTGAGCATGAGCTTTGATAACCTTTCTAAGCTTTCCAGTGATAGGCATGCTGTTGAATTGAAAGGTGGATCGCGGCCAATAGAAGACGTGCCTGACAGTCTTCATCTGCCTGGACTTCCGGCTGGATCGGCTTGCGCTGAGTTGATGGAGATAAGGTACATCTACGGCAATGCCGGGCAGATAATCGGAGCCATCCTGCGCTATCGGTTGAATGGAAATGATTTCTGTCTCCCTGCCACTGTTGGGCGTGGGGTTCTTTGCATGGGCAAGTACAAACCGACAGCCCATTTCCTTAACCAGCACCTTATGGACCAACACCCGTTCGCTCCGGTCATTTTCTTTCAGGACATGCGTACAGCTCTTGCCTTTGAGCGTATGCTTGGCGAAACGCAAGGTTACGATCCCGAAGAATTCATTATCACAGCTCATTTGGGCACTGACCTTTCCGTACTGCCATGGAACTACTTTCATGGCCATGAGGTTGTGTTTGTACCTGCTCCGACAAAGGTATGCATGGCGATGGTCAAGTTATATAGGGATTACATTATGGGGGCGTGGGCTCAGGATTTTCGGATCTATCCTGGCTTTCTACTTCACTCCAAGCCAAGCTGTGATCTAAAAGAGCATGTAACAGGTGTCACCGATGCAGAGGATGAACTGCTGCGTGGGGCTGTGCGGCTTGATACTGTTGAGCGTCCCACGTGGCTGATGGAACAGGTGGCCAAGAAGGGCTTTTCCTATGATGACTTCGTGGCTTGGGGCCAGAAGTTGGGCATTTTCAAAGCGCCAACAATAGCAACCCATCTGGGCACAACAACTCAGCCCCATGCATTGGCTCCAGCCAACCCTGCCTTAACTCCAGAACGGGCATATAACTTGGCCGACGTAAATCTCTACCACATCCTACGCCCTGGTAGCTATGCGGTACTGATGGGAGCAAAAGGAGCGGGAAAAACTCAGGTTGCTCTCTCTGCCAGCCACTCCATCATCAAGGGTGACATCATGTGGCCCCTTTTCCGAGGCGTCGGCATTAATGCTGGCAATGTTGCCTACATAGACGCAGAAACTCCGCATGACGAGTATTGCGCAAACCTTGAACAACATGGCCTTACCACCGAAACAGGGCATCGTTTTTTTGGACTTTCCAGATTTGGAGATGACCTTCCGGAATTCTGCAATACCTTTTCACTTACGGATGCACAATTTCGTGAGGGCTTGTTTCACTACCTGCTGGAACACAAGTGTCGTTTTGTGTTCCTGGACAACCTCACAGCTTTAATGGGAGATGCTGTTCATCAGGGAAAGGCTGCACAGGAGGTGCTGGACTGGGTGGAGAAGCTCCAGCAGTGCGGACTCTGCGTTGTACTTGTCCATCACAAATTTGAACATGAAGGAGGCATAGCCCACAGCGACAAGGCACGGGGCAGCCAGCTATTTATTATCCGCGCCAGAACGGTCATTGCGCTCGTGAGCCGTACGGAAATCTTGAGAGAAGCCGTTGAAAGTGAAAAAGTGCGTTCGGCAGCTGCAGATGATGGTTTGACCGTTGGTGTGCGCTTCAATGCGAGCAAACCAGCTCCCGTCCTCGAAAAAAGAACTTTCTGGCTCCATCTGCCGCTCGGGGCATCGGAATGGCAGTTTTTGGCGGCTACCGGAGCTGACGGAACGGAAATCCCCTTCCTACCTCCTGCAGATGAGCCAGCGGAGTCCATGGTTTCAGCATATGATGCCAGCGCGGCATCTGAAAATGCGGGGGAGGCAGAGCATTGCGAATTGTCAGAGGAGGAACGCAAGGTCTACGAGTACGCGAAGAGCCACGGAGAAGTTGGCACGAAAGATGCTAAAACACAACTGAGCTATGGTGATACACGGGCTCGTGAAGTTTTGCAGGCGCTGGCCGAAAAAGGCCTTCTCGTCCACAATAATAAAAACGGCCGAGCCACAGCCTACCTGGTGAATAAGTAATTCCACAGGCCCCTATACGAAAAGCGTACATTTGACGATGTACGCTTTTCTTACTTTGAAGCCCCATCTGCCGGTAATGGTACAACGAGATCAACCGCTCAGGGGTATCCATCTATCCTTCGTTTTTCCCTCAAAAATCCCACTCACTATCCCGCACCCTGTCCTTCATACCCTCCACAGGAAGGGCTGTATCCCACGCTTTACCCCTCAAAAATCCCTCTTTTTATCTCTCAAGAGGGATTTTTAAAAAGCCGTCATCAATGATTTAAGGTAGTTGGACTAGCTGCTCTTTTCGGAGGCTACCTCAAAAGGCGTTACTCTACAGGCATAACGTGGGGCAAGTTTATCTCTGCATCTGGCCACAGCCAGTTCCGCCCAATTTGTTGTAGCCCGTGGGGAGCGGTGTTCCTGACGCACATGCCAAGCAGCGTGTTGCGGACCTTCTGCGCCAAAGCGTACAGCCCCTCGACCAAATTTTACATTGATTCTGTCGAGTGCGCCCATCAGGGCATTCGGGTGGGACTGCACATTGGCTTCTGGGTCTGCAAGCAGGCTTCCCTGTAGACCGTTTGCGAGACAGAGGTCGTACAGCATAATACCAGCTTTGGCATAAGCTGGGCCTTCTTTGTAAAGGGATGCCAAAACGCTACGTGCAGCGCGTAGCATGGCAACCGTGTCCGCCGTGGCTGGGAACAGAACTTTTTGGCCTGTTACATCGTGGAAGCAACGCGCGTTATGCCGTGCTGTGCGAATATGCACGCCAATACCACCAGCAACCAACTGATGACGACGAAGGCGCTCGGCGGCCAGCACTGTGAATGTGGATACCGCCTGTTCCAGAGAGGACAGGTCGTGAACACTTTGGCCAAAAGAGCGGGATGACACCAGTGTCCGGCGTATGGGGTTCTCATCTTCATCAATGCACGGAACGCCTCGAAGTTCCATTGCTGTCTTCCAGCCCGTGACCGTAAGATTTTTACGCAGCCAAATATCATCGGCCTGGCGCAAGTCCCATGCGGAAGTTATCCCGACGCCATAGAGCTTCTGAGCCTGACGCCAGCCGATGCCCCAAACGTCCCGAACAGGAAAAGTGCGAAGCACTTCCACAAAGTCAGACTCACCGCCTGTGAAAATGCACACACCAGAAGATTGTTTTGCCAGTCGATTGGCAAGCTTTGCTAAAGTACGTGTGGAGGCGATGCCCACAGAAACCGCAATCCCTGTCCACTGGTGAACAGTCTCACGCAAGGCGCGTGCTACTCCCTCTATGTTGGGCACCAAGGCTCCATCCAGACACAAAAAGGCCTCATCAATAGAGTACTGCTCAACCTGCGGACAAACGTGTTCCAGTGCAGCCATAACCCTGGCGGAGATATCGCCATAGAGCGCATAGTTTGAAGAAAAAACGGCAACATTGTGCTGCCGCAGTAAAGGGCGGGCTTTGAATTCTGGCGTTCCCATGGCAATGCCCAAAGCCTTGGCTTCCTGTGAACGCGCTACAATACAGCCATCATTGTTGGAAAGAACCACCACGGGCTTGTTAGTTAAGTCCGGACGAAAAATCCTTTCGCATGAGGCATAAAAGTTGTTGCAATCCACGAGCGCCCACAAGGGTCGGTTAGAGCTTGTGGACGGCATAGGTCACCACTCCCCATATGTGGACGTATTCGTGCTCGGTGATGTCAATCTCAGGGTAATCTGGATTTTCTGGCATCAGCAAAACGCGCCCTTGACGACGCACCAAGCGCTTCACCGTCAACTCGCCATCCAATGCGGCAATGACGACGCGATTGTGCCCAGCACTCTCTGAGCGATCCACCACAAGCAGGTCGCCATCATGGATGCCCGCATTGATCATGGACTCTCCATGCGCCCGTAAAAAGAAGGTGGCAGCTTCATTGCGCACCAAGTGGCTGTGCAGATCCAACCGCGTATCAAGAAAGTCTTCTGCAGGTGATGGAAAACCTGCTTCCACTGGGGAGAGATATAGAGGCAGCCCCTCCCCTTTCGGGCGTGAAGGATCAGCCTGACCAATAAATTCAAGTCGTATGCCAGCAGTGTTCATGCCCTACAGATAGCTGGATTCAGCCAAGGAGGCAAGAAGCCAAGCTGTCAAAGAAGTTCATTCAACATTCTGAAAAAACAGACTATATCGCAGGCAATTATATGCAGAAAAATTAAAGATACAATTTCTTCACAATCGATCATGCAGAGGTGTTTGAGTGAGACATTCAGGATTAAAGTAATATCTTATATTAATCTAATTAGTTTAATTAATCTAATTCAATTTAAATACAATGGTAAATATAAATAAAGGAGTTAATTTTAAACCGAAGAATGAATGCGAACAATAAAAATTTAACTTCATAACATTATCCTACATATGAAATGTGTTCGCATTAGCAAAGATGCGAACACATATTAAAAATTATCCAAACCAGTATATACAATGAGACTATAAACTAAATGGAGATTACCATGTCAAACAAAACAACATCGTCTAATAAATATCGTGGTTATGACATCAACACAGGAAAAGATAACAACCTAACTTGTAACACAAAAACTCTTGATCAAATTGTTGATACTGTAGAATGCATGACAAAAAAACATTCAAAAGTTCTTTGTACAAGAGTAGATATACACTCTGAACAAGACTCAGAAAATATCATAGGTGGAAAAGAAATGACAAGGATACTTGAAAACACCAAGAGAAATATAAACTCAAAATTTAAAAATTCACCCAACAAGCCTGATCTTCATGTCATTTGGACAACAGAAAAAACATCTGAAGAAAACAACCCTCATTACCATGCACTGTTCCTAGTCAATGGGCATGCCATCCGTAACGGCTTCACGATATACGAAACTGTCAACAAACACGTAAAAAAGAAACTGAACACAGAGAAGGACGGTCTAGTCCATTACTGCGAGAGCAACCAGGGCAATGGAATCATGATCAACAGGAACTCAGAGGATTTTGAACAGCAGAAGAACGATGCTGTCCATGCAGCAAGTTACCTGGCTAAAACAAGATCCAAGGAACACAACCCCAAGGGTTCAAGAGTGTCCTCTTCAAGTAGACTAAACAAGGCTAAAAAGAAGTAAACCATGCCGTATACGCCGACTTACAGAGTCAATGTTCAGCAAGAAAATAATAACCTTGTCTATAACAAGTTTTCATTTGCTCTACAGATTATTTTTCTATAGGTGATGGAGAAAGATTCTTTATACACACATCTTCATCAAACTTCACACAGGAGAACATCCTATGGCCCTTGAAGACAAAGACTTGTTCAATGCCATCTTTAACAAATACAGTGATCAGCCCATTGAATTCATCATGGAGCAATATGAAAAAGCCAAAATACTGAATATAGCTATTGAGAAAAGACAGCAGAGCCAGCCTGTTACCACGGATGCAGAATCTGCTACAGATGCCATGACGGAACCTTCCAACGCTGAAAATGTCACTCCCAAGAAAAAATATACCAAGCGTGATCTTGTTGTAAAACCTCAAGCAGCCATCACGGATGAGCATATCAAATGCTGTATCTGTGGCCAGGAGAGGAGCATCCTCACTTCCAGACATCTTGCACAGCACGGCATCACCGTAGACGAGTACAAGACGCTGTGCAGGTATGATGCCAAGCAGCCCCTCATGTCCAACAACCGTATAGAACATGCCAGAGTCGTCATCGCTAAGGCGCAACAAGCAAGGAAGGCCAAAAAGGCTTCCGAGTAGCCCACCAGCAGACTACTCTCACCTCACCATACTGTGGGTGCTGCACAACAACGCAGCACCCATCAGTATACTTTGAGATTGTCATGCGGATGTAAACTATTTTTCTATATGGGCACCCTCTAGGGCGAGCACTGCATTGCAACAAGAACAATGAATCTTTCAAGGGGTATCTGCAGACACCATCTAATCGCTTCAACGTTCGGTGCTGTTGCTCTTCTTTGCCATTTGCAGCATACTTCCATTGTGACGAGCAGTAGTCAGGGCACCGCGCCCTAAATGAACTTGAAAGGCTGAACTTACGGATGAAGATAAAAATGGGCTGATAGCGGCGCTTGAAAACATGCGGGTAGCTATTGAAATGGTTATACATAGCAATACAAAAATTTTGTGACGATTTGGCTTTCAAAACTATACAACCTCTAAAGACATGGGGTAGGCTGGAGGACACATGGCGGCTCTCAATCAGGCAAAAATCATCAACGCGTTGGAAACGATTGTGGATGAAGCGCGGGAAGACTTTATATTTTCCTTTCTCTTAGCCTACGGTATGCCCAAAGCCACCATCAAGCGCCTCCAAATGGGCGACAAGCAACGCAATGTCGCGCAGGTCGCCGGGGATGTTGCCGTTGCGCAAAAAATATACTTCCACCCGCTGCAAAAAGGAGAGGATCCGCAAGGATCTTTGGAACGTATTCTTGCTCTGCCTTTGATTGCGCAGCACAAAATTCGTTTTGTCATGGTAACGGACTTCAAAACCGTGTTGGCCTATGACGGCAAGGTCGACGACTTCACTGAATTTGATTTTGACGATTTCAAAACCAATTTTGAGTTCTTTTTGCCCCTGACCGGACAGTACGAAAAGGCCGTTGCCTACGCCGAGCACCCCGCCGATGTCAAAGCGTGTGAAAAGATGGGGCGGCTGTACGACTCCATCCAAGCCACCAACCATTATGAGAGCGATGATCTTCACACGCTCAATGTGTTCCTTACTCGGCTGCTGTTTTGCTTCTTTGCGGAAGATACAGGCATTTTTCCCCAGTCAAACCAGATGACCCATGCGGTCAAGTCGCTCACCAAAGAAGACGGTTCCGACCTCACGGAATTTTTTGAAACGCTGTTCACGGTGCTGAACCTTCCGGACCAGGCTCCAGAGCGGAAAGATTTGTCCGCAACATTCCAAACTTTTCCCTATGTCAACGGAGGTCTTTTTGCAGAACACTGCCGCATTCCCAAATTTGATAGCAAGGCGAGGCGCTTGCTTCTGGATTGCGGCAATATGTCCTGGAGAGATATCTCTCCGGTTATTTTTGGTTCCATGTTTCAGGCGGTCATGGACCCGGAGAAAAGGCGTTCACTGGGGGCGCATTACACCAGCGAGAAAAACATACTCAAGGTCGTGCGTCCGCTTTTTCTTGATGCGCTGTATGAAGAATTTGAGCAGATTGCGGCACAGGTGACTGGAAAGAGAAGATCGCAAGCCCTTAAAAATTTTCAGAAAAAATTGAGTTCGCTTGGTTTTCTTGACCCGGCCTGCGGGTGCGGCAACTTCTTGGTGGTGTCCTATCGTGAGTTGCGGGAGTTGGAACTCAAGGTGTTGCTGGCTATTCGCAAGGATGAACCGCCCAAAACACAAGTTATGGACGTTCGTTTACTCTCCAAGGTTACGATTAACCAGTTTTACGGCATAGAGCTGGAAGAGTTTCCCGTTGAAATTGCCCGCGTTTCCATGTGGCTCATGGAGCATGTGATGAACGTGAAGTTCGGTGAAGCATTCGGCTCGGTGTTTCCGTCAATTCCTTTGCAACACTCTGCGGAGATCGTTTGTGCCAATGCTCTCGCCGTTTCTTGGGATGACCTTTTTCCGGTTGAAAAGCTGCACTATATTTTAGGTAACCCGCCATTTGGCGGGGCACGCGTAATAACAGCCGAGCAAAAAGATCAATTGATGCAGGTTTTTTCTGGGGTTAGCGGGGCAAGTAATTTAGATTATGTGACAGCGTGGTATAAAAAAACAGCTGATGTGATGAGGTGCAATGCGATGGTCCGCGCTGCCTTTGTTTCCACAAACTCTATATGTCAAGGCGAACAAGTAGCTATTTTGTGGCAACATATGCTCAATGCCTACGGCATAAAAATCCATTTTGCATATCGTACATTTAAATGGGGCAATGAAGCACGAGGAAACGCCGCTGTGCATTGTGTAATTGTCGGCTTCGGGCGCAATGACTGGGCAGATAAAATGCTTTACAATAGTGACGGAAATGTAATCTCCGCCAAAAAAATTAATGGATATCTTGTTGAAGCCGCTGATGTATTTATTGAAAACAGAAAGTTCCCACTATGTGATATTCCCAAGGTAGATTTTGGAAATATGCCCAATGATGCAAAAGGGTTGCTTAGTAAATATTCAAATGAAGAAAAAAATGATATTTTAAGGCAATACCCTGAGATGACCAAATGGTTTAGGCTTTTTTGGGGTGCAGATGAGTTTATAAATGGCATTGAGAGGTGGTGTCTTTGGCTAAAGGATGCTGAACCTTCAGAGATAAATAACCAGGTATTTCTGCGAGATATTTTGCAAAGAATCAAAGATAAAAGATTGGGCAGTAAAAGAGTGGCAACGAAAATATTGGCAGAAACGCCGCATTTATTTGGTGAAATACGTCAACCAAAAAATAATTATATTTTAATTCCGCGTCATTCATCTGAAAAAAGAAAATATATTCCTATCGGTTTTATTTCTCCCGATATTATTTCTGGAGATTCAAACATTGTAATGCCCAATGCTACTCTTTACCATTTTGGAATACTCACTTCCCTCGCACACATGACTTGGATGCGCACAGTATGTGGAAGATTAAAAAGCGACTATAGATATTCAGCTTCCTTAGTTTACAACACGTTCCCATGGCCCACGCCCACCGGACCCCAAAAAAAACATATAGAAACTCTCGCGGAAAACATCTTGCTAACCCGCGAAATGTACCCGGACATGACCCTTGCCGACATGTACGACCCGGACAAGATGCCGGAACCCTTACGGGAAGCACATACCGCCCTGGATATTGCCGTGGATGCCTTATACCGCAAAAAGCCTTTTGCCAGTGACGAAGAACGCTTGCAGCTTCTTTTTGCGCTGTATGAAAAATTGGTAGCAAAAAATCCCCAGAACGAGGCCGCAAATATCGGTGCAGAGGACGCGAGCGATGACAACTGAGCTTTTAACCGTTCACTATGGGCAAACAGGGCAAAGCACCGCGCAAAATCCTATGGGTATGCGCGAGATGCAAGCGCGGGCCTATGCAGCCAGAAACGCGCAATATCTGCTGCTTAAAGCGCCCCCGGCCTCCGGTAAATCCCGCGCCTTGATGTTTCTGGCCCTCGATAAAGTGATGAATCAGGGGCTGCACAAAGCCATTGTCGCTGTGCCGGAAATTTCCATTGGCGGCTCGTTTGCCAATACCAATCTGAGCGCCTTCGGCTTTTTTGCCGACTGGCATGTGGATGCCGGGTACAACCTTTGTACCCTCGGTAATGAATGGAAAATCAATAAGCTCATTGAATTTTTGGACGACCCCGAAGCCCGTTTCCTGTTATGCACTCATTCCACTCTGCGTAATGCCTATGAACGTCTTGGCGATGCCCGCAAGTTTGACAATATGCTTATCGCCATTGACGAATTTCACCATACCTCGGCGGAAGAAGGGAACAAGCTGGGCGCAATGGTGGATGGGCTGATCCGCAATTCATCGGCCCACATTGTCGCCATGACAGGTTCCTATTTTCGCGGCGATCAAGTTCCCATTTTGCCCCCAGAAGCAGAGGCCCTGTTCACGCAAGTGACCTATACGTACTACGAACAGCTAAATGGCTACAAGCATCTGAAATCTCTTGGGCTTGGCTATCATTTCTATCAGGGCCGCTACTTTGAAGCCATGAAAGAAGTGCTGGATTTGAACAAAAAAACCATTGTCCATATTCCCAATGTCAATTCGGCGGAATCTACAGGCCAGAAATATTCCGAAGTGGATTATGTGCTGGATGCCATTGGTGAGGTGAAAGATAAAGACCCTAAAACGGGCATCATGACGCTGAAAACCCGTGACGGCAAATTGCTCAAGGTTGCGGATTTGGTTACGGACGATCCCATGCGGGTTAACGTGCTGTCCTTCTTGCGCGATATACGGCAGCGGGATGAAATGGACATTATTATTGCTCTGGGCATGGCCAAAGAAGGCTTCGACTGGCCCTGGTGCGAGCATGTACTGACCATTGGCTACCGTTCCTCCCTGACAGAAGTTGTGCAAATTATTGGTCGCGCCACGCGCGATTGCGAAGGCAAAAGTCACGCGCAGTTTACCAACCTGATCGCGCAGCCGGATGCGGAAGACGAAGACGTAAAAAACTCCGTCAACAATATGCTCAAAGCGATTACGTTGTCATTGCTGATGCGCGAAGTGTTGGCTCCGAATATCACGTTCCGGCCTCGTTCCTTGCTGCGCGAAGGCGAAACGCTCCAGCCCGGTGATATTGTCATTGACGACTCAGAAGCGCCAATATCGCCGCGTGTGCATGAAATTTTGAATTCCGGCGGCATTGAGCAGATCGTAACGACGCTGCTGAATACCCCGGAGGCGGTCAATCCGGTGATAGCAGCGCCGGACGAGCACAAAATCCTTACCGAAGCGGCAATGCCCAGAATCATTACGCAACTCTTTCCTGATTTACCGCCGGAAGATGTGTCGATGCTTAACGACCTTGCTCAAACGCAAATGGTTATTACCGCCAACGGCGGCCTGGTTACGGAGCTGCCGCCGGGGGCAGAGGTTATCCCAGGTGATACTACGACCGATAGGGATGACGGCCCCTCCAATTCCGCAGGCGCTCTGGCTTTTCTGCGGGTGGGGGAAAAGTTCATCAATGTGAGTTCGCTGAATATCGATTTAATTGAAAGCGTCAACCCGTTTCAGGGCGCGTATGAGATTCTCTCCAAGTCTGTTACCGCGCCCATGCTGAAAACCATTCAGGATCAAGTCACTGCCCAGCGCAGCAGTGTGAGCGAAGAAGAAGCCGTGTTGCTTTGGCCCAGAATCAAGGATTTCAAACGCCAGTTCGGAGTTGAACCATCGTTGAACGCCACGGATGCCTATGAGCGGCGGCTGGCGGAAGTGCTGGCCTATGTGCGGAACAAAAAAGCCCAACAGATCCAGGCCGCGCAAGCCGCAAAAACGGAGTAGTCGTGAAGCTCCGCTCCGCGCCACGTTCCATGGCAACTTCTCTGGATGCCATTTTTGACGAAGAAGATGACCTTGGTCTGCTCGCCGGAGTAGTGCCTACAAAGAAAAAGAATGCGGCAACTACGGATTCGTCGGTTTCCGCGTTTTTGGAGCTTGTCGCCTTTTTTGAAGTACACAAGCGGGAGCCGGATGAAAACAAGCCGGAAGAGAAGCCCCTTGCATGGCGCTTGAAGGGGTACAGGACGCGTCCTGAACTGCGCGTAAAAGTCTTGGAGTATGACAATGTTGGGCTGTTGAGCGAAAAGGCGGCTGCTCCTGTTCCCTGCAAATCATTGCCAGACGCGCCTGTTGCTGTGAGGGAAGTTACTTCCCTGGAGGATATTTTCGATGATGACGATGACCTTGGCTTGCTTGGTGGCATAGATACTTCCATTTTTACCGCCACGCCTGCCAGGCCACTCACAGATAAGGATATGCCGGACGAAATAGCCAGCCGCAAGGCGTGCGAAGACTTTTACCTGTATGAAAAACTCTTTCAGGATGTGCAGGGCGTTCTTAATACCAAGGCCGTCATGCTGGAGCGGTTTTCCAGTGAGTCCGAAGCTGCTGTCGGACAAATGTTCATTCTACGGGGGCAACTCTGTTATGTAGACAGGATTCTCAAGGAGGATACGTCTGATTCCAAAAGGGATAACCCTCGGCTGCGCGTTATCTTTGAAAACGGCACAGAGGCCGATTTGCTCAAACGTTCTCTCGCCCGTGCTTTGTATAAAGACCCGCACAGTCGGCGGGTCAATTTTGATCTAAATCTGTTTTCCGACAAGTCTTTCACCATTTCGCATGGCGATAAACCCACAGGGTATATTTATATTTTGGGTTCAGAAACAACGGCTCCGGCACTTGCCAGCCTGAAAACCACCGGCAAATTGGTGAAAATAGGCTACTCAAGTCAGGACGTTCATGAGCGCATCAAAAACGCTCAAACCGATCCCACCTACCTTGAAGCTCCGGTACGTTTACTGGCCCAAATAGAGTGCTTCAACCTTAATCCACAAAAATTTGAAAACCTTATCCATGCGTTTTTGTATCAGCAGCGGCTGAAAATGACTCTTATCAGCGCCAGTGGCAAACCCTACCACCCCGAAGAATGGTTTGCCGTCAGCGTGGAAACTGCTGTTGAAGTCTGCAATCGCATAATCGATGGAACTATAGTGCAGTACCGTATGGACAATACGGCAGGAGTGATTGTGAAAAAGCACGCAGCACTAAAATAATGATGCACCGACCGCAATGTAAATTGCCCTACGAATCATGTTTCGGTCACATTATTTCATCCAGGGGTACCCCAATGAACACGAGTAGCTTGACACTAACGCAGATTTTGGCCGTTTGGGGTGCTTTGCTCTCAACGTTTTTAGCGGGTGTAAAGTTTTGGGAACTTTGGAATAACCGTTTAAAAGTAGATAGTTATGCGACTTGGACAGGAAGTGAGGAAGAGGGGCACACAATAACAATACGCAACTTATCACATTTTCCGATAATGTTGGTAGGATGGGAATTATTTTATCGGCAACAAAAATTTCTTATTCCTCAGGATGAAATAATTGAAAGGAATGATTTTGATTGGAGTGATAACACTATCAATCCTGTATCTGTTTTTTCGTTAAATTTTAAAGGACAAGATTATTTTTCAATACGTAAGACTTCGGAAGGAAATAGTATATATATTAAATTATATTTTTCTGGACATAATGCTATAATACGACGAATTTACAAAGCAAAAATATAATATTCAATTTTACTCATTATGCTGTGTTTGAGATTTTGCGCTCCCGAAAAAGTATGCCATTGAACAATTCGTGTTCCTGGCATAGGAGCACAAGAATGAAGCGTAGTAGATTCACCGAAGAGTAGATTATTGGGATGATATTGCTGCAGGCAGAGACAGGAGTACGAAGTAAATGACTCACCTTATGACCGAGCAGTGTGAGATCGATAACGATTGTACTGGAGAACGCTGGCAAGTTCTTGATGATGAGCAAATCGCACGTTTGATTGCTATCATTGCAATGGGACAGGTTGCCCAAGCAAGTCATATCCTATCAGAACTGGTACCAGCAACACCAGCTTTCACCACTCCTGAATTAAAAACCGAAGCCCAAATTAGACTGACCATTCAGGATAGAAAACAAACAGTGAGAACTGGCTATCCCCGTCCTCAGCGCGATGGTTTTATTTTTGAGGCAATCTCGTGGATTGCCGCTCGGCAAATCTATGGTAAAGAGGCGTATATAAGAGCTCCTCATGTCAGTGCCACGTCGCAGGGACTTGACGGACTGATGATAGAGCTATCGAATGTTAAAACTCAAATCAGTAGAGTTACAATATTCGAAGATAAATGCACAGAAGACCCTGTTGCAGCCTTCAAATATAAAGTGATACCAGCTTTTCAAGATCGGCACGTCAACAAGAGAAGTGCTGAAATTATTGCAGTTGCTACTGTTTTGCTTGGGCAAGCTGGCCTTGATGACGGAACTGCCGCCTGCCTTGCCTCGGCTGTGACCGACCGAGCAAAAAGGCGATATCGTGCCGCTTTTGCTGTCACCACGGATTTTGATAGCGATTACGGCAGGAAACAAATTTTTGCAGACTATAATAAAATCACAGAGATTAGACAGGATCAGCGGCTAGCTGCTTGCCTGGTCGTTCCCCCTCCATTGCGTGCTTGGTTTGATCGGGTTGCAGAGATTGCAATTAAATACATTGAATCTCATTGCTGTCCGGCTAAGGGGTAACAAAAAAGTCCAAAATCTCAGCAGTATGTGGTATAAGAAGTTACCACAACAACTTGCCACACAAGGAGATTTTGGACTTGAGCCATCATACTACACTCTTCT
>NZ_JBAIYR010000026.1:0-16135 GCF_036763145.1 Desulfovibrio sp. 1188_IL3213
CGCCCGGCTTCAAGGCGAACTCGTGCTTGTCCTGTCGGTAATGCGTAACCCAATTCGCCAAGGTTTTCATCGGAATAGATAACCTTCGCGCTGTTTCCGTTACGCCAAAACCATCATCAACCGCCATAGTGACGGCTTGCTGCCTCAATTCCTGTGAATAACGTCCCCGTGGTGCTTTCGTCATAGAACCTCCTCAATGGATATGGACTATGGCGTCCGTTTTTTCCAGCCTATCTCACTCTGCAGGTAGTCGTTTCTCTTCCAGCGAATGGTAAATCCATGGCACGAAAAGCATGTAGCGAAGGCGTGTCAGGATCGTGCTTGTTCCTGGAAACAACAGATCGGCAAAGTTGTCCCGCACGGAGCCGAGCCCAAGCTCGTCACGACTTTCCTTTTCCTGGAAAAGGGAAAGGATGCGAAGCGTGCGTTCCCTCGCTTTCGAGTCATGATCAATCCATGCAAGGACTGAAGGCATCTTTCAGTACTCCCTCTCTACAGCCACAAATGGATCGGCGTTGATTGCATCAAACTCCATTCTCGTATCGCCCCCTCAATTTGCATCTCATGGTCGACATCGCACCGCGTTCAAAGAACGGCAAGTCGATGGTGTCACATACCGAACTGCAATACTGCTCGGCAAAGAGCTGCAGGTGAGCGGCGTCACGAGCCACGTCCGGATCGGATGGCAGATGCTGGAGAAGCGCGTCGCTAATAAGCATTACAAACTTGCTTCTCGCCCGGGTCAGCGTCACATTGAATCGTCTCGGGCTTAGGATGAATGCATCTTCAGACGCAACAAAATTCCGGTCGGCCACCACATAACTGGAAAGGATCAGGTCGCGCTCCTGACCCTGGAATCGGTCTACGGTGTCCACAAATGGAGGCGGGTCCATCGTCATACCGGCCGCATTCACGAGCAGATTTCTGATGGATGCCATCTGGGCTCGGTGGGGAGTCACGATGCCGATTTTCTGCGTCCAAAATTCCTGGGCGCTTACTCCGGCCTGTTGGGCGTCGACCAGCTTCTTGTACAAAAGGGTCAAAGCGGAAACGATCTGCGCCTCAAAAGGGTTCGATAACGTATATGTGTTGGCGGAGTAGCTAATCACCACCACAGGGCAAGCTGGGGCAAGAATGCGGAGAAACTGGCCGGACCATGGCAACTGCTCAGGCCAGTCGGCTGGTTTTTCATCAATATTGATGGCGAGATCCAGCTTTCTCTCGGGGAAGAACGCCTCGTATTCGTTCTTATAAAAACGCTTACAGGGCCATGCGGAAATTTCCACGTTGGTCCGATAGTTGTGTTTAAGCTGCACCGGGGTGATGCCGTGGGTCTCCTTCATGTAAGAGAAAATGCAGTCAAACAGCCCTTGAACGCTATCCTTCATCTGGAAGCCGTAGATCGGCCCAAGCTGCCGGTCGTCACCTGCAAGAACAACATGCCCATCAGATTTCAAAAGTAGAAAGTAGGCCGCAGCCGCAGCAACCTGAACCTGTGATGCCTCGTCGATCACTAGAAGATCAAACCATTCGGCGGTCGGCTCACTATCCTGGTGGTCTTTCTCAGCAAGTCGTCCAAGTTGTTGCCAGGTTCCACCCACGATGATGATCCCGGTATCGTCGCCTTTCAGGGCATTCACAAAACCCTGAGCCCTTGCAGAGTTCCTCGGCATATCTTCGATCTGATCACTCAAGGGAGGTGCGGAGGAGTCGCTTCTCACCCTTGTGACACGAACCGGGCAATCTAACGCTCCGACCGTGGCCGTCCGTCTGTTGATCAGTTCTAGGACTTCGTTGAGGACGTTATCGATAGCGTTGTAGTTGCTGGACCCGATACCGACACGCAGCGGAATTCCCGCTTCGGCGTAATGCTCAATCCACCCGAGAATAGTCCCGGCCAGAACCGTGGTCTTTCCTGTTCCCGGCGGCCCCCAAAGCAAAGAAATCCTGTTTCCGAATGCATCGCGAAAGAGGGATTCCTGCTTTTCGTTGAAGGCATCCTTCAGGTATGGTGTTACCTTCGCGTACAACTGGTTGGTGTCAGTGAATGTTTTTCCTGCAGCCAGCGAGCCGGGGGTATACATCAGGCTATGGGCTGGTTCGGTCATTTTTGTCGGTCTCTTAGCCACTACCTTACCTCCGCTTCCTGGCACGTTTGCTCGGTGCTGCCTTGCCGCCGACAGACCTCAGTGCTTTTTCTATCCTGTCGCTCGAAAAATCCCGGTACATCGGATCAAGGACAAGCGGTGAGTCGAGCGCCACGAGTCCTTGGGCGACGGCAAACTGAAAGAGCCCCTGGTGACCCGGTTTAAGAACCACATAGGGATTGTCCTGCATGGCCTCCAACCGAATGACCGCTACCTGAAGCAATGCCCCTATCGACTTGTTCGTCATCCACCGCTCGGTCAGGCCGTGTTCGCCCAGCAGTTCTTCTGCATCTTGGAAGCCCAATCCAATTCGCCGACGCCACGGCTCGTCGAGATCCACGTATTCATTCTCGTTGGATAGGGCGACGGTAAATTCGCCTTCCTTGATTCGGGAATCTCTGCTGGTCGGAGAAAAATCGAAAACATAGAGCGCTTCGTGTTGATACTGTGGATTCGCGAGCTTGATCTCATCGATGATCGGATCAGCCTCTGCTTGAGGCTTCAAGGTCAATCCGCGTATCGAGAAAAACCTCGCCTCCCGTTCATCGACGGGCAGTGAGCGAGTGTTCCGGTTCTCCATTTCCTGGCACGCGACATTGAGCTTCTCAAAAGCGATCAGACTTCTTGCCGCCTCCGGAACACTTGCCTGGGAGGAACGTGCGGCAGAGAAGCCGCTCTTTTTCAGCACCAACCGGTCTTTGTAGTTTTCACGCAGTCGCCGGACGATGTGCTGCAAAGCTTGCAGGTGAACCTTCGTGGCCCGCTTAATGCCATCGTAGAGTTCGTCCCGGGTGTAGCGCCTCCACTTAGACGGGTCAGAATACAGTTTGTTGAAATGGCGGACAAAGATTTTGTCCTGCCACAGCTCATAGGCCCGCTCGAAAGGAATCTGATCGCTCATTGGGGTAGCGAATCCAAAAGGCAGATCGAACTTATACGGGGTGCCATCCTCCCGGACATTTGGGAAGAAACTGTTCGCTGCCTCAAAAAGGGAGTAATCGTGAGCAACTGGCAGCCCAACGAGCATGCGCAGGACTTCCTTGACGATTGTCCCAGGCTGAGACTTGAAAGCATCCGGATCGGGCAACAAGCTGTCCGGCGGGAAGAATCGGGTAAGCACCTCGATCAATTCGATCACGTCAGGATTCTGCATATGACGCTCGAACATACGCTTGAGTTGACGCACCTCCAGCATGTCCCAGAAGAAGATATGGGAAGAGAGCCGGTCACGGGCGGGTAGACCTGTGTTGACGGTCGACACCTCGTCTAACCACTCAGAAACCACGGTCGCAAATTCCTTTAGCCGCTCTCGTTCCGTTTCCGGGTTCATCGCATCGACACGGTCGACGATGAAAATCTTTTCGTCCGTCACCGGAGGATCGCCGGGTTTGCGGCCGTGCGGGAAATAGAGTCGCGCCGCGCCCAAGGCAAACGAGATCCCAGAGCCCGGGTCGAAATGAATCGTGATAAAGATGCTTTGGTCAGTCCAGGCAGGAATCATAGCGCTGCGCCGCCCATCGACTGGCAAGGGTGCCCCCTCGGTCAGTGAACGGGCACGAGTGGCTAACGCTGGCCCATCTGCTCGCAACTGGTGGCTGGAGTCGATAACGGATTGCCAGCGATCATCGGCGGTAGTCACAGCTTCAGTCAGTTCCGCTGTAGTGGTAATGCCATTTGAACGGAACAGTTCCGCCTGTCCCTGATTGAGCCAGGCCAGCCGGGAAAGATGATCGCATTCGGATGCCTTGTCTCGGCAGTAGCGAACGTAGTCGCAAAGCTGGCACTTGGGACCGACATGCCAACTGGCATCCTCCATATCGGTCTGTAGAACCCGGAGAAGGCGATCCTCGAAAAACTGCTTCACGTGGACTTTATAGACTTCATAGGGAACCCGAATCAGCGTTCCGCTGAGGGCCTCGGAAATAGGATCTGCGGCTCCCTTGGCCTGATTAAGCTGGACCAGGTTCCTGAACGCATTGATGTCGTGACTCCCTGGCCAGATGGTGCCTTCCGCCGAAACGGCATATCTGCCGCCAAGCCCTTCTTGCTGGATGGCTGTGGCCAACGCCAAAGCGTAGTAGGTCACCTCTGTGAAGTGCCGGAGGGATGGCTCCGCAGCCATTTTCACATCAATGATATGGATTTCGTATTCAGGCACAGTCCCATTGCCGATCAGCGGCGCACCAGTGCCACCTGGACGTATCCAAAGGATGTCTGGGCGCACTCGTACCTGGTCGAGACCGAAATCGTCGTATGCCTTTTGAAGACCGGGAGTAATGTTTGTGGGAACCGTGAATTCCGCCTCGATAACTGCTTGGGGTGGTTCCTGTTGCCGGAGGATGTCAAAAAGGTTCTGGATCTTCTTGAAGGGCTTCCGTCCCAGAAGATCATCGACCTTGTCCTCGAGAAGGAACACAACTTTCCCATCATCTGAGGTGTTGATCAGATCCTGGTATTTGTCGGCTTCCCAACGCCGCCCGGCCGCTTTGATAAGTTCAATACCTGGGCGTTTGTAGGTTTCGGCCGAGACGCCAAGTGAGTCCCTTTCAGCATCACTGGCCAGACGAAACCGGAGAAACCGGTCACAATCGAATTTGAATGTTAGAGCAAGCGTTCCTTTATCGAGTTTCGCCATCGCAACTCTCCCGGAGTTGGTATGTTCTTCAATGCATCCGACATCGGTCGTGTGCTGGTATCCGCCTCGCCTAAGAAACTCCTACTGACGACCAACGCCCGAGCCAAATTAGTGAAATCAGGTATTTTGAATCCGATCCGTTTATGGGCGGACAAGGCCTCAAAGTGAGATTCCGCCTCCAAAACAGCGTCTTTGATGGCAGTTTCGCTTATGACCGGAACGCCCCTCTTGATGACGCCTTTCTTCTTGCGACAGACCAGTACCGCGTCCCACTTGATGGTGCCATCGTAAGTGTGAAGGCCTCCTTGGCCTTCGCCACGCATGGGCAGAACCTTGGTTACCGAGAGTCCCGAATGAAGCAGAGCCGTGCCGAGAGCATTCCATGCCGATGCGAGTTTATGGTGGTAGGTGAACACGCAGATCCCGTTCGACTTGAGCACGCGGTTGCATTCCATGAAAATCTGCTGAAGCCGTTCCTGGTATCCCTTGATGGCTTCATCGGACCGTCGCGTGATGGCCAGGTTCTGCAGTATCGGAGCCGAAGTGAGGTTGTCGTCATACGGCGGCGGTGCGATTCCCAAAGGCTGATGCCAGGCCAAATAGAAGTCCGAGAGTTCCGAGTAGCTCAGATTGTCGAAATACGGCGGATCGGTCAGCACGAGATCCACTGAGCCGTCCGGTAATAAATGGAGTTCCTCGGAAGACTGGGTTTCAATCGCCGCCGTGGCGCTGCCGCTCAATACATCATCGACAGAGCCAAGGTAGGCTTGTTCGCGCTCAAAACCATCTTCATAAGCGACTCTGGTGCCTTCCGGATGCAGTTCCTGGGGCGCTTTGGCAAAGGCAATCGCCTTCGAAATTTTCCGGACCGTGTTGATGAACGTCCCCCGTCCGACGCCATCCTGCCAAGGGTTCAGCTCGACCGGACGAGTGATGTGCCGGTATGAGTGGATGGAGAACATTGGGCTCGTTCGGCGATAGCCAAACGCATAGGCCGTGTACATGCAGTTCGTAGTGAGATGTTCACTGAAGGCCAGCTCAAGGCAGCGCCGCGCCTCATCGCTTTCCACTCGGCCGATGGCCGAACCGAGAAGGTGCAGGTGGAGCTTCTGCCGGTCGTTGAAAAAGTCTGCGTAATGCCGAATCCCGTGGATCAGAGGTCGTCCATCCGAGCGCCCCTCGCGGGGAATGCTTCTCGTCGGCACAAGCAAGCCATTCCCGATTATCCGCAGCTTCCGGGTGGCTTGGTCGTACAACTCCTGGTCCACCTCTTCGACGCGCTTGAAATGCCTTGTGCAGTTCTTGCCGGTTCCGACCAGATACTCTTGGGCAAAGAGCCTCCAAGTGGGGCGTTCGGCGCCATCAAGGTCATCCGCTGCGATCTTCTGTGTGTGCTTGCAGGTCAGGCAGGTCATGATCCCGTTGCCGTGCGTGCCCGCGCTGATAGTGGTGCGCTTGCCGCAAGAGCAGTGCAGCACCTTGCATTCAATCGGCAATTCGTGGACTGCATGACAGTCCTTGCAGAATACCCACTGCAGACTTTTCTCTTTAGAGTAGGCCAATTGAAAATGGGGATGGAGTTCGACATCGCTCTGGCAATTCGAGCACTGCTTCACCTGGACCCAGAAATGATGAAGAACATCCCGTTCGACACCATCCACCATGGTCCGATGCAACGGCGTAATGAGTTGTGCGACCTCATTGCAAATTTGATCGATTTCCGGGTAGTGTTCCTCCATCCGGGAGGCGGCCAACTCAAATCGGGTAATAAAGGTCGCGACTGGGTCGATATCAAAACCAATCACCCGGGCGTTGCAGCGCATGGACTCCACCAAACTTGTCCCGCCGCCGATGAAGGGATCTAGAACGACAGCGCCATGCACGGAGGTCTTGCCGAGGTAGGTATCCCAAAAGGTGTCGGCCTTGTCAGGAGGAAGGGTTAACGCGGTGAGGATCGAACGGAACTGAGAGCCCACCCGGCGAGCAAACCAGCGGTGGACCCGATACAAAGGATTCGAACTTTGTCCTTCACGCAGGGCAAGCTCGGCGATTTGGGCAATGGGAATGTCGCCCGCCTCCAGCAGGGTACGGGCAGGCCAACCGCCAAAGGTGTCGCCTCTGCGGTTTTCAATGATCTGCTTTGCCTGACCTATTTTAGCCATAGGGCCCCATTACCATCCCTTCGCAGTAGTATTGCCGAGTATATCCGAACGCCTTATCGAACAGATCATGGTCCTTGACCTGGTACTTCACGTAAATCGCTTTGCGCAGGGCCTTCTGGATCTCGCGTTCTCCGGCCTTGGTGTTTTGCCAGCCAGGGAACCAGACTAGGCGCAAGATCTCGTCGATATCGGTCACGATCCACTCTACCACCATCGGCGTCTTGCCGTTCTTCACCTCGGCGAACAGTTCGGTCAGGGCTGCTTTGGCCTTGGCCTGTTCATCGACCGAGTCCACCTGCTTCTCGGCCTGGACGACCTCCTTGGCTAGGGTCAGCATCTCCTTGAGGAAATCGAGGCTGTGAAGCAGGCCCTGTTCGTACCGCTCCTTGAGCTTTTCGAGGCGTTCGCCCAGGGCTATAAACTTCGGATTGTCCTTGTGCCTGCGCAGGCGGGCATTGTGTGCTCATTTACAGTCTCCCATATTCAATGCTTCATCAACCCAGCAGATCGCCCGACGCAGGTTGTCAGCCAGTGGGCCTTTGGCTGATGCGTAGTGCCTATTAAACCAGTTCCGCAAAAGCTCTCTGATATACTTCGAGTTGGATTTGACCTCGCCTGCCGTCAGTCCGCGTATAGCTTGAAGGCAATATTCAAGCTCTTTCCCGGTAAGGTTTGCGTTGCCCTCTTTGCTGCGCAGCGCCTCTGCGTATTTCCTCTTTTTGGTGGCTGCGGCAGTGCTCCCGTTGGGGATTGCAAGTTCCTGAGTATTCCCAATCTTCAACCGTTCAATCAGTTTTTCTCGCGTGGCTGATCTTGAAACCACGCCTTTGAGCACTTCCACGGTTTTATCCAGTGTCATTCCGGATTTCTTGATGAAATAGTAAACGGGCAGAAATGCGGTGCTTTCAAAGCAGATCTGCTTGATGTACTCGTCTGGCTCAGGAACATTATCCTGATTCAAAGTGCTGAGAACGATATCTGCCGTCCTTATGCCTTTGGTTTTTACAATTTGTTTTTTGGCCGTACTGATAATGCTTCCAGCCAGGGGTTCAACCTGTCCGATCAGCTTTAGCGCTGGCTTGCCTTTGACCTCAGAGAACTCCCCCTCTTTGATGAAAGAAAGCTGACTAAGAAGTGATTCATCAATCAGGAACGAACCTCCGGACCCGGTTACGCTACCGGTGTGCAGATCGAAAATCCCAGCCTCCCGAACGCCGACCCGCGCTATATTTTCGAGATGTTGCATCCAGAGGCGCTGCTCAGTTTCCCGCTTGGCCTCAAGGATGGCTCTGAGTTCTGGGTATTTAATTCGCTCGGAGCGGCCTCGATATCGATAGTAGATATCGCCCTCTTTCAGCTCCTTACCAGCATCTTTGGTGCAGACAACGGGCTTATCCTTGGCCTCATAAATATACAAAAGGCCAAAAATCTTCCCTTGAAGTTCGTATTCCTGAATCGTCCATCCTATTTCCGGAGCGAAGTGTTCATTGAAGTTGCGAGACATCTTTTCCGGATCAATATCCTCAAATAACGTCAGGTTCGCTCCTGAGAGGCCGCAAAGCCGATGTGGATTGTTGGCAATGCCAAACACGATATAGCCACCCTTGGCATTGGCATACGCGGCGCTGGTTTTCAGGTACTTTGGCAAGCTTGCCCACCCGAATGATTCCTTGAATTCAAGGCTGCTGCTTTCCCTTGAGATCACGCGTTCTGGATCTGCAGGGGAAATCTTGAAGATTTCGTTAAGGTACTCTTGAGAGAATGGCGTCTTAGCTTCCATGCAGTCCTCCCTCTAAGGTTGAAAGCAGACCGTCCATTGACTCCCGCAATGTCATCGAGCGTTCCTGCCAGTTTGCTATGGCCTGCTTGAGGCTGACTGTTTCGGTCACGCCGTTGCCATTGCCATTTCCGTTGTCCGCTCGCACGTAGAGCAGGATGCTGAGGTTGCTGCCTTTCTCCCGGACCTCGTCATTGCTGACCACCCGGGCAAAGCCGTCCTCATCATCGAAAGCCTGATAGGCAGCGACAATGCGCTGGATGTGATCGTCAGTGAGGAAGCTCTGTGCCCGCTCGCGGGTCCCCTCGTTCACCGCGTAGATGAAGAGCACCTTAACGGCTTGTCATGATATTCGCAACGGCACACTCTTTTGTCTGGTGTGCCGCGACGGATATCACGCCAATCTTAGCTGGCAGCCTATAACCAACGTCGGTATTTCCCACCGAGGATGCAAGAGCAAGGAGAAATGGACTAAACGGTCGGACCTGCTTTCGGAGAACCTGATGCTATCCCTGACCTTTAAAAGGTCGAGTAGCCGATTAGGACCGAAAGAGCGAATTGCCCATTATGGCGCGGCCAAGGCCTGATGCCGGATATACGTGTGCATCCGATTCTGTTTAGAACATTTTTAAACTCCTTGACTCCTGGCGAGGCCATATACGGACAGCAATGAGGAGATTTTTACCCCCAAACCCGGTGGCAGCGTTGTGTGGTACATTTTTACCGGAATGTACTCCAGGCGGTGCTGCCCGGAAAAGCCAAGGAAGTCGGCCGGATGCTCAAGGCCATTCACGCGCAGGAAGATAGGGAATCAGCGGGCCAGAAGGCTCGAGATGTCGCCCAAAAGATTGCCGCACTACGCCTTGGCAAGACAGGAGAGATCCTGAAAAGCGGCATTGAAGAAACGCTCTCCTATTATGAGTTTCCTGTCGCACACTGGCGGTATATCCGGACAAACAACCAGCTCGAAAGGCTGAATCGTGAAATCCGGTGGTGAACGTGGGTAGTGGGCAGCTTTCCCGATGGGCATGCGGCCTTAATGCTAGTGGCGGCCCGGCTGCGCTACATGGCGGGCCAGAAATGGGGCACACAACGGCATCTGCGATGTTCAGGGATGAGTCAGAATAGCGCCAGCGCCTTAAGGCAGACCAAAATCCTGACCGCATGCCGGATACATAAGGTGTAACATACAGTATTTTATCTGTTATGGAGTCAGCAGCCAAGTAATATATCTGGTATCCTTTTAAGCCGTCATCCATCAAATTTAGTAAATATATTATAGCATTAAGAGCACCGGAACTACGTTTCAAATCACCCCCAAAACCCTGTCCAGCACTAAGCTGGGCGGGGCTTCGTCATTCTGTTATCTCAGGAGGATTTTCATATGAATCAATACCAATCAGAAAACACCACCGAATTGGCCAAGGCCCTGCTCAACGTCCAGCGCATCGTGCAACCCATTGCCAGGGACGCTGAAAACCCTTTTACCAAAAGCTGGTACGCCAGCCTCAACAGCGTCATGGACGCATGCAGAGGCACACTCATCGAAAATGGCATCTGGCTGTGTCAGTACCCTGTGCCTGTGGAGCAGCCCAATTCATTGGGGCTGGTCACCAAACTGACCCATGCGGAGTCCGGCCAATGGCAAAGCTCACTGGCCGTGGTTCCCCTGCCCAAGGCTGACCCTCAGGGCATGGGATCGGCAATGACCTACGCGAGGAGGTATGCTCTGACCGCCATGCTGGGCATGGTGACGGAAGATGATGACGGCGAAGGGGCAAGAACTGGCCGAAAATCGGCATCTCGCCCGAAATTGCCCGTAAACGCCCCAGAAGCGCGAAAAGCATCCCCACTCAACCCATCCGCCACAAACAATATTTCACCCCCCTCAAATCGATCGCCAGCAGCACTTGAAAACCTGCCTCCGCTGAAAGGAGTCGCCTACCAACAGGTGACGGCTCAGGACGGGCGGCCCTGCATCATTGCCAGCGGCAACACGCAGGCCAAAAAGGAAATACTCACAGGCGCGGGCTTCCGCTGGAACCCGCAGAGAAAATTGTGGTGGAAGTATGTTGATGCCGCATAGTGAAAACAAAAATACCGAGTGAGAGGGCTGCCTGATGGCAGCCCTCTTACTTTTATAGGGATGCAATCATGATAACCACCGACCGCACGGAAGGTTTGCGGGCATTAATTCGTCAAGGGCTTCAGACTGTCTCTCAACAAAGTACCACCGCCCATTTGGGCGACAGGTCCACGTATGTGGGTATGAGCGACATCGGCCAGCACTGGGAGTGCCCTCGTGCTGCGTTGGCCCGCAAGGTGCTGCCCACTGCTGACAGCCTGGAACGTCTGTTGACCCTGCAACGGGGCCATTGGTTTGAAGCTGGCGTGGGGCAGGCGCTGGCATCTCTGGGTTTGCATGTGCTGCCCCAACTGGAAATCACCTGGCAACATCAGGGAGTGCCGATTAAAGCCCATCTGGACTTCGTGCTGGTTTGGGGTGCGCCCGTCAATGCCATACGGATTCTGGAAGTGAAAAGCACGGACAAGCTGCCCGACACGCCGCACGATTCTCATCTACTGCAATTACACGGACAAATCGGTCTGCTGGCCATGGCCTGGGACAAGCCAGCATTCAGCCTGCGGGCGGAGGACGGTACGCTTTTGCATGAAAAAATAACCTTTCCTCAACTCTGTCATGCCCATTTGGGATTCAAACTGCCCACATGTGCTGATGCAGCGATCCTGGAAGCATGGCTGCTCTGCATTTCCATGAGAGAGGTAAAGACGTTCGGCCCCTATGGCTTCAATCAGGCCATGCTGGATACGGCCCTTGACCACGCAAGCCAACTCTGGAGCGACCTCACGGCCTACCGCGCCGGGAATTTGTCCCTCTCGCAGGTGGACTACGCCCAAGGCTTTTATCCGTTGTGCTCGTACTGCGAATACAATGGCGATTGTCCCAAGTTTCCGCAGGACGTGAAAATGCCACAATGGGAACCGGCACTGGATAAATTGGCTGCCCTCAAAAACCAACGCACCGTCTTGGATGCGGAAATCAAGGAAATGGAAACCGTGCTCAAGCTGGTACACCGGCAGGCCGGTACACGGGACTGGATAGATACGGGGAAGTATCGCTTCCGCATGTCAGTGGCTGCAGGCCGAACGACATTGGATAAAAACGCGCTACGGGGAGAATTGTCCGATATCTTCTGCTTTGAGCATCTGGACGACATTGACGTGGACGCCTTGCTTGCCCGCTGCGAGCGCACTGGCGAGCCTTTCGAAAAATTGAGTATCTCACGCATAAACTGAATCTGGAGAAACAAACTCACAGAGCGCGATAACGCAAGGAGGATAAGCTGAGAACCACGTAGCTTGACAAATAATTTGCAAGACGTATCCTTTAATCACGGATTCTTTACTATAATGAAAAAAGGAGGCCGAGATGCTTGCCAAACTTACTTCTAAGAATCAGCTTACGCTTCCAAAGGCCATTGTGCAGCAGATTGACCAGCCCGAATATTTCGATGTGTCGCTGGAAAATGGTCGCATAGTCCTCACACCCATGCAGGTACGGCCAGTTGACGCCGTACGCAACAAATTAGCGGCTCTTGGCATCAGTGAGCAGGATGTAACGGATGCGGTCCAGTGGGGGCGTAGAGGATAGCTATGGCTCCTCGTGTAGTTTTAGACACAAACTGTCTTGTTTCCGCGCTTATTTTCTCAAAGGGAAGAATAGCTGAACTCCGTCTAATATGGCAGACTGAAGAAATTATTCCTGTAGTTTGTCGTGAAACCGTCACTGAATTAATCAGGGTGTTAAGTTATCCAAAGTTCAAGCTGGAACCCCAAGAAATTGAAAGTTTGCTCGCTGAATTCCTACCTTGGGCTGAAACCTTTCCGCTTGAAATTCCTCTTGAAGAAGTTTCAGAGCTTCGTGACAGGGATGATGCCGTTTTCATTCATTTAGCGAAAGCAGCTAATGCCGCTTTTCTAGTGTCGGGAGATAAACACTTATTAGAACTGCGACATGTATTTCCTGATCTGCATATAGCAACACCCGTAGAGTTTTTGAGGCATATTTCAACACATAACTAGCAATTATTATAATAAATTTACAGAAAGGCGTACCCATAAGGGTGCGCCTTTCTGTTTTTTGGAGGGCAAAATGAAAAGCACCCGTACTTCCGAGTTCGACTCTCTCCAGCCCACCGACCTTGACGCTGGTCAGGTCTTCAGCGGGAACCCCTCTGGCACCATGGTCAAGGGTTACGTCACGCCCTCGGCCTACACTCCGGCCATTGACCCAGACTACCTATTTCACGAGTCCAGCCGCGACATGGTGGTTTGGTTTGTCAGCCCTCAGGGTGCGCAGGAACCGCTCTATGTCTTTGGCCCCACGGGCTGCGGCAAAACAAGCTGCATCAAACAGCTGGCAGCGCGGCTCAACTATCCCGTGTTTGAGGTGACAGGACATGGAAGGTTGGAATTTGCCGACCTGGTGGGGCATCTGACGGTCAAAGGCGGCAACATGACCTTTGAGTGCGGCCCTCTTGCCCTTGCCATGCGTCACGGAGCGATTCTGCTCCTCAATGAGATTGATTTAACTTCGCCGGAGATCGCCGCCGGGTTGAACAGCGTGCTGGACGGCTCCCCTTTGTGCATAGCGGAAAATGGGGGCGAGATTATCCAGCCGCACCCCATGTTCCGCTTTGTGGCCACAGCCAATACAAATGGTGCTGGTGATGACACGGGCCTGTATCAGGGCACGCAACGGCAGAATCTCGCGTGGCTGGATCGCTTCACTATCTGCGAAGTGGGCTATCCCGATGCAACTGTGGAGAAAAAACTGCTGGCCCAGCGCTTCCCCTCTCTACCCGAAACGCTTTGCGCCACCATGGTGGATTACGCCAATGAAGTTCGCAAATTGTTCATGGGTGAGGGTTCAAGCAACAATCTGACCAACACCATTGAAGTCACCTTCTCCACGCGCAGTCTGCTGCGTTGGGGAGATCTGACCGTGCGCTTTCAGCCCCTGGCCCATCAGGGCATCCAGCCAATCACCTATGCCCTTGACCGGGCACTGGCTTACCGGGCCAGCCGCGAGACCCGCGCCATGCTGCACGAACTGGCACAGCGCATGTTTCCTCAACATACGGAAGCGGACATCAAGGCAATGAGCGCCGACGCGGAGGAAGAATTCCTGCGAGGTGAGCAAGCCCTGCGTTTCATGCGCGGCCAACTGCACAATACGCCGAAGCTAACCAAGCCCCGCGTTCATCTTCAGGTAGTCCACAACCTTCCCGGCAAAAAACAGGATGGCAAGTTCTGGATCGGCGAGGCCCGGTCCGAAGGCCTTATGCTCCATTGGGGCAAACCGGACACCGCCGGGCAACAACACTTTATCCCCGCTGAAAATTGTGCGGGCAATAACTCCGTCCTGGAACTTGAGGCCCGCGCAGCCAAAAAGCTTACGGAAGGCTACGTCCTCAACACGACAAAAAGCTCATTATAGGAGAACATCATGACACACGTTCTTTCAGACATTCGCATTTTGGACAATTTGCTGGCCCTCAACCTCAACGTCAGTTTGTGGTCGGCCCGCCGCAAAATGAGCCAGGAAGATCTGGGCGGTGCGGAACTGCCGCCTGATGATCTGGCCTCTCTTGGCTCCAAGCGCATTGCCGACCCGGAAAACCTTAAAGTGTTCGGCACACTCAAGGCCCGCGCCTTCAACTATCTGGACAGACACGGGGTGCGCTTCATGTCAGGCTGGGCCATACCCGAAGAAAAGGCCGGCGAAATCGTGCAGGAACTGCTCAGTATCCGAAATGAGTTTCAAAAAGAAAAGGAAGCCTTCCTGGCAAGCTATGACCAGAACGTCCAGGCCTGGATTGAAAAGCATCATCAATGGGGCGAAATCATCCGCAACTCCACCGTGGGGCCAGATTATGTTCGCGGCCGCATGGATTTTCGCTGGCAGATCTACAAGGTCGCTCCTCTGGAACAGCATACGGACAATACCGCAGTGCTGGAGGCCGGCCTGGCCGAAGAGGTGCAGGGCCTGGGCGGCACGCTCTTTGGCGAAGTGGCCAAGTCCGCCGAGGACATCTGGCGCAGGGTGTATCACGGCAAAACGGAAGTAACCCACAAAGCCCTTTCGCCCCTGCGAACGCTGCATGCCAAACTCACAGGCTTGTCTTTCGTAGAACCTCATGTGGCCCCTGTAGCGGATATCGTGCAGGCTGCACTGCTGCGTATGCCCAAGAAAGGGAACATCAGCGGGCCGGACTTGTTGCTCTTGCAGGGCCTGGTCTGCCTGCTCAAGGATAGCACGGCTCTTGTGGGGCACGCCCAGAAAGTCATTGAAGGCTACGGTCCGGCCTTTGTGCTGGACGCCCTGCTGGCTGGGTCGGACACACTATCCAAGGTGGATAGCATGGATGGACAGATGGGCAGCGCTACGGATGGCGAACCGGATGACATGCCCATTCTACCAGATATCCCCATGCCAGACGACGCCTTGCCACATCCTGTCATTCCCAGTCTGGGCTTGTGGTGACGTCATGATCCGTTCCAAAGATATTCTCAACTGCCTGCCTCTGCTGGCGTCCGTACTCGGCGACCAATACGGGGTGCAGGTGCGTATCGGCGGTAAAGAGGCTTGCACCAACGGTAAGGTCATCCAGTTGCCTTCATTGCCTATGGATTGCGAGCCGGAAATGTTGGCGTTGGCAGCCTCGTTTCTGGATCACGAGGCGGCCCACATCCGACACACAGACTTTAGCATGCTGAAAGCTGCAAACCTTGATCCTGTAACCTTCAACCTGTTCAACTGCCTTGAGGACTGGCGCGTTGAAAAGAAGCTATCAGGCATTTTCCCTGGTTGCCGCCAGAATCTGAACTGGCTAATACGACGATTCTTTGTAGAGCAGGCACAGCCAAGGGCCGGGGGTGATTCCCCGGCCCTTGCTGTTTTGGACTATGTGTTGTTGACGGTGAGAGCCTGGGATGTGGAAGAGGTCAACATACCTCGCACGGCGGCGGCAGAGACGCTACGCCAACACTTCACCGGCCTGAAGGAAGTGCTGGACGCAGTTCTGGTCAAAGCCCGCATCCATTGCCCTGACACGGCTTCAACCATAGCCTATGCTCGGCAACTGGGGTAATCATCCCCTTTTTAGTAGCTCTCCAAAGTAGAGCCTATGCCGCCAGCTTATGTTTCATAGCTGGAGTGATGCCGCCAATGCCCATGTTTGGTCGCTCATTGTTATATGTCCACATTGCTGTCCGGCTAAGCACCCAATTCTAATAGGCTGAGATGTTGAAGATTATCTTTTCTTCGCCGTCGTGGATTCAGGAGTTCTTCCAGAGACGCCGAACCGAGCAGGTTGAGCTGGATGAGTTG
>NZ_JBAIYR010000027.1:0-15715 GCF_036763145.1 Desulfovibrio sp. 1188_IL3213
CGCGACCTGTCTGCTGCCGGGCCGGGCCTGTACTGCGAGGCCGCCGATGGCCTGGTGGAGCACCTGCGGCGCATCAAGGAACCCTGCGAGGTGGCGGCGCTGGAAAAATCTTTTGCGCTCAACCACAAGCTGCTGCAATGGGTTGAGGGGCAGCTTGAGCCGGGGCGCACCGAAAGCCAGGTGAGCTGGCTTATTGAAAAGTTTTTTCGCGAAAACGGCGCTTCGGAACTGGCCTTTGCCAACATTGTGGCAGTGGGCTGCAATGCGGCCCTGCCCCACGCCATACCGGGTGATGAGCCTGTGGTGGACAACTGCCCGGTGCTTGTGGACATCGGCTGCCGTGTGGACAATTACTGCTCGGACCAGACCCGTACCTTCTGGGTGGGGCAGCAGCCCACAGACGCCTTCCGCCGTACCTATGACCTTGTGCGTCAGGCGCAGACCGCAGCCATAGAATCCATGCGTCCCGGCCAGCCGCTGCGCGATGCCTACGGGCATGCGCGGGCAGTGTTTGAAAAAGCCGGAACCGCCGATGCCTTTACCCACGGCCTGGGACACGGCGTGGGGCTTGAAACCCACGAGGCCCCGAGCCTTTCGCCGCGTGCCGAGGGCCTGCTTGAGCCGGGCATGGTGGTGACAGTGGAACCGGGCCTGTATTACCGCCAGTGGGGCGGGGTGCGCTGGGAATATACCGTGCTTGTGGAAGAGGACGGCGTGCGCATCCTGTAGGACGCGGGGAATTCTTGTGAGCGGTGGGCGGCTGCTTACGCAGCCGCCAGAGCAATTTCAAAGTGAAATTGCTCTGATCCAGATAAAGGTTTTGGCGGGTGGGGGGGTGGGGGAGGGACCCTTTTGCAAAAGGGTCCCTCCCCCACAAAGCATTTCAATCGGCTGCCATGCCACGCTATATCTTGCGTACCTCGGTGTACCAGGCAGCGGCCTCTTCCAGCAGTTTGCCGGTGCGGGCGGCCAGGGCCTGCGGGTCCTTGAGGTAGCCGTCCAGCAGCAGGCTGGCGTCAAAAAGGCTCTGGGTCATTTCGGCCAGCACCCTGTCATCGGTGTCAGCCTTGAACATGCGCAGCATGCTGCGCAGCAGGGGATGATCGCGGTTGACCTCCAGCACTTTGACCGGCAGGGAGTCGTCCTTCTGCATAACCTTGAGCAGTTTTTCCATGGACGAGGACAGGCCGCCGTCGGGTGATACGAGCACGGCAGGACTGTCGGCCAGGCGGTGCGAAACGCGCACATCCGTTACCTTGTCGTCAAGAATCTGTTTCATGCGGGCCAGCAGGCCGTCAAAGCTGGTCGTGTCTTCGTCCGAAAGGGGCGCGGCGGCCTCGCGGGCCGGGCTTTCCTTGTCGGTGAAGTCCTTGAGGGCGTCGTCGGCCGCGTTTTCCACGGACTTGAAGTCCCATTCCTTGTAGCGGCCAAGGCCGTCCATAACGAATTCGTCAATGGGTTCATAAAGGTAAAGAACCTCTATACCCTTCTGGCGAAAACGCTCCATATGCGGATTCAGGCGCGCGGCCTCACGGTTGGGCGCGGCCACATACCAGAAGGTCTTTTGCCCTTCGGGCGCGCGGCCCATGTATTCGTCCAGACTGGTCAGGGCTTCGGCGTCGGCCAGGGCGGAAGAATTGAAGCGCAGCAGGGCGGTGACCCGCTCGCGGTTGGCAAAGTCGTGATAGCCGAGCTTGAAGACCTTGCCGTGCAGGCGCCAGAAGGCCGCGTATTTTTCCGCGTCATTTTTTGCCAGTTTTTCAAGATGGGCGAGGGTCTGCTTGACGATGACCTGATTGATCTTGCGCAGAACCACGTTTTCCTGAAGCGTTTCGCGCGAGATGTTCAGGGGCAGGTCTTCAGTGTCCACAACACCCTTGAGAAAAGCCAGATATTCGGGGATCAGCTCTTTGTTGCGGTGCTGGATCAGCACACGGCGGGCGTAGAGGTCCAGCCCCCAGAAGTCCCGGTCCGCGCCGAAAAAGTCCTGGGCGCTGTCGGGGATGAAAAAGAGGGCGCTGAACTGCACGGGAGCGTCGACGGAAAAATGCAGCACATCCAGCGGATCTTTGCTGTCATAGGTAAGGGCCTTGTAAAAGGCCGCATACTGTTCCTGCGTGACGGAGAACCTGGGTTCGCGCCACAGGGCGGGTTGGGTGTTGACCTGTTCGCCGTCTACAAGGACAGGAAAAGGCACAAAGCCCGAATGCTTGCGGATGGCCGATTCCACCCGGAATTTTTCAAGAAATTCCACGGCATCGTCCTTGAGCCATGCCGTGATGACTGTGCCGCGTCGGGGTTCGTCGCCTTCCGCAGCCGTTACCGTGTAGGTTCCCAGGCCGTCGCTGGTCCAGGTGTGGGCGGCGCTGTCTTCGCCAAAGGCCGGGCGCGAGGTCACGGTCACTTTTTCAGCCACCATAAAGACCGAATAAAAGCCCACGCCGAAGCGCCCGATGATGTTGGCGGCATCGGCCTCGGCGTTTTGCTCTTCGTCCGCGGCATCGCCCTTGCCGTTGGCGGATTTTGCCTTGGCGGCATTTTCGGCCTCGATATCGGCCAGAAACTGCTCGGAACCGGATTTGGCTATGGTTCCCAGGTTTTCCGCCAGTTCATCCGCGGTCATGCCCAGGCCCGTATCGGCAATGGTGATGGTTTTTGCGTCTTTGTCGAGTGAAATGCGTATTTCCAGCGGCAGTTCGGGCAGACGGGGACTTTCGCCCCGATTGATGCGAAAGCGCAGTTTGTCCAGCGCGTCCGAAGCGTTGGAAATAAGTTCACGCAAAAAAATTTCCCGGTTGGTATAGAGGGAGTTGGTCAGAATATGTAAAACCTTACGCACCTCTGCACGAAACTGGCGGGGTTTCCTATCAGCCTCTGCCATGACAAACCTCCTGAAAAGCGATATCCTTGCAGGTAATACCGCTTTTTGATTTTTCAAGGGGCGTGGCGGCTGCGAGGCAAAAAAATTGCAGCCCGGTGAAGCCTTTTGCCGTTGGACAAAAAAAGCCAAAGGGCAGAAAGTCACGTTTGGCAGTATGTTATGAACGTATCAATATTCATAATCACTTGCCTTTCTTTATTGGAAATAGTAAATCGCGGTAAGGATATCCAAGGAGGGCCTAATGGACGTCGTAATGCTTTCGCGTCTGCAATTCGCTGTGGCCGTGTTTTTTCATTTTGTTTTCGTGCCTCTCACGCTGGGCCTCTCGGTAATTATTGCCTGGATGGAAACCCGCTATGTGCGGACCGGGGACGAATTCTGGAAAAAACAGACCAAATTCTGGGGAAAACTTTTTGTCATTAACTTTACCTTGGGCGTGGTGACCGGGATTACGCTGGAATTCCAGTTCGGCACCAACTGGTCAAGGTATTCTGAATATGTGGGCGACATTTTCGGCTCGCTGCTTGCCATTGAGGCCACGGTGGCCTTTTTTCTCGAGTCCACGTTTCTGGCGGTCTGGCACTTCGGCTGGAACCGTGTGGGCAAAAAGCTGCACCTTGCATCCATTTGGCTTGTGGCTATCGCGGGCAATATTTCCGCGCTCTGGATCATTCTCGCCAACGGTTTCATGCAGAATCCCGTGGGTTACTACATCAACGAAGCCAACAATCGTGCCGAACTTTCAAGCTTTTATGATGTGGTCACCAATCCTTACGCCTGGGGCATGTACGCGCATACCGTCATAGCCTCGTGGGCGCTCGGCGGCTTCTTTGTGCTGGGCGTTTCGGCCTGGCATCTGCTGCGCAAGAGCAATACCGAATTTTTCAGCCGCTCTTTCAGGATGGTGGCGCCCTTTACCCTGATCTTTGTGCTGCTGCTGGCCCTTTCGGGCGACCAGCAGGGAAAGACTGTGGCAAAGTACCAGCCGGCCAAGCTGGCCGCCATGGAAGCGCACTGGGAAACACAGTCCAATGTGCCTTTCTATCTGCTGGTGTGGCCTGACCCGGAAAACGAAACCAATACCGTGCAGGCCATCGGCATTCCCGGTCTGCTGAGCTGGATCGCCTTTGACAACGTAAACGCCGAAGTAAAGGGCCTCAAGGCTTTTGCCAAGGAAGACCGGCCTCCGGTAATGCCCGTATTTCTGACATTCCGCACGATGGTGGCCCTGGCGGGCATATTCCTGGTGCTTTCGGCGTGGGCGTTTTTTCAGCGCAAGAAGGAAAATCCCAACCCGCTGCTGCTCAGGCTGCTGGTGTACAACATTCCCCTGCCCTACATCGGCCTGATGGTGGGCTGGGCCGTTACCGAAATCGGGCGCCAGCCCTGGATAGTCTATAATCTCATGCGCACCACAGATGCCGTTTCTCCCATACCGGCCGACAATGTGGTCATTTCGCTGGCGGCTTTTATCGGCGTATACTCGCTGCTCGGCATTCTGGACATCTATCTGCTGCGCAAATTTGCCATCAAGGGCCCGGACGCCCAGGAGGTGTAGCCATGCTGGAAACAACCTGGTTTGTGCTGTGGGCATTGTTGTGGGCCGTATACTTTATTCTGGACGGTTTTGACCTGGGCATGGGGTCTTTGTTGCCCTTTCTGGGTAAAGACGAAAACGAGCGCCGCATCATGTACAATGCCGCCGGGCCGTTCTGGGACGGCAATGAAGTGTGGCTTATTGCCGCCGGCGGCGTGACCTTTGCGGCGTTTCCCAAGGCGTATGCGGTCATGTTCAGCGCACTGTACGCGCCGCTGCTGCTTTTGCTCTTCGCCCTGATCTTCCGGGCGGTGTCTTTCGAGTTTCGCAGCAAGGTGGAGCACACCGCGTGGCGCAGCCTGTGGGACGGCGTGCACTTTGTCGCCAACCTCGTACCCTGCATCCTGCTGGGTGTGGCCTTTGCCAACCTGTTCATGGGCATTCCCGTGGACGCTCAGGGCGTGTACCACGGCAATCTTCTGGGGCTGCTCAATGTGTACGGTCTGGCGGGCGGAGTGTTTTTCCTCTGCATGTTCGTGCTGCACGGGGCCTTGTGGCTGTCCATAAAAAGCCGGGGCGAACTGCAGATCCGCGCGGTGGCGACGGCCAGCTTTGTGTGGCCCATCATGCTGGTGCTGCTGGTGGCCTTTCTTATCCTTACGGCGTTTTACACCAAGCTGTATGATAACTACCTGGCTATGCCCGCGCTGCTTGTCCTGCCGCTGGTGGCCCTTGCGGGCCTGATCGGCGCGCGCATCATGCTGCATGCGGGCAAGTTGTGGATGGCCTGGGGCTTCAGCGCCCTCTTCATTCTGGGCGTCACCTTCTTCGGCGTTATGGGCATGTATCCGGGCATGATCATTTCCTCCATTGACCCGGCCGCCACTGTAACGGCCTTTAACGGCGCTTCAAGCCAGCTTACGCTCAAGATCATGCTGGGCGTGGCGCTTGTGATGGTTCCCATCGTGCTGCTGTACCAGTTCTGGATGTACCGGCTGTTCTCCGCGCCGGTGCTGCCCAAGGATCTGGACGATGATCACGCCTATTAGAGCAGATTAACTTTGAGAATATACATTCTCAAAGTTTAAGGCACGCTCACTTCGGCGTTTAACCGCGCAGATAAACTGCGCTTACGCCTCCGTAGCGAACGTCTGCTCACGCAGCCGTCCGAGCAATTTAAAAGTTAAATTGCTCTAAGGCCGCTGCGCTGGAAACCGCCGCGGCGGCATCCGACGATTGAAACAAGGCCGCGCCCTTTGGGGCGCGGCCTTGTGCATTATAAAGAAAAAGAGGAAGGTTGGAACATGAGTATTTTGAAATGCTTTGTGGCCTTGATGGTTCAATCCAGCAGGTACGAACCGTTCCTTGCTCGCTGAGATGCCGGACTGAACCCCGGAAAATGGGAGCGCATGGGACGCAAAAGGCATGAGTGAGGAACGGTGTTGGCGGAGGAAATATGAAGAAGACAGCAATGACCTTGTGGCGTCGGATGCAGTCAGGACGGGCCGGGAAAGAATCCGGCTCTGTGACGGCAGTAAAGGCAAGAACCGGGAGATTGTGGCCGGCACTGGCCCTGTGTCTTGCCCTTGCCCTCTGCCTTGGCGCTTGCGCGCCGCGCGAACATCGGCCTCTGACATTTGAAGAACAGCAGGACCTTGAAGCCTACAGGCAGTGCAAACGCGAAGCCACATCGATGAATCCTGAATGGCGGGGCGACACGAGCTACTTTCCGTGGCGGGCCTACTTTGACATGTGCATGCGGCGTATGGGCGTGAGCAATGAGCGGATGCGGCATATGCGCATCTGGATATAGCGTGTTTCCGGCCTGTCATTCTGCCCGAAAATCGAGTTCGGCTGAATAAAGAGCAAGTCTGCACTCTCGCGTAACGTCAGGGCATGTGAGTTTTTTTCAAAGATCACAGGCCCTGATTATGCAAAGGTTTTAGGGGGAGGGGGCGTGGGGGAGGAGACCCTTTTTCAAAAGGGTCCCTCCCTCACAAACTATTTCAACCCATTCAACCTTCTCAGCCTTAGAGCAGATTAACTTTGAAAATGTACATTCTCAAAGTTTAAAACACGCTCGCTTCGGCGTTTAACCGCGCAAATAAATTGCGCTTACGCCTTCGCGGCGGGCGTCTGCTCGCGCAGCCGCCAGAGCAATTTCAAAGTGAAATTGCTCTAGTCATCGCCCACCTTGAGGGCCGCCAGAAATGCCTCCTGCGGCAGTTCCACGTTGCCCATGCGCTTCATGCGGCGTTTGCCTTCTTTCTGCTTTTCCAGCAGTTTGCGCTTACGGCTGATGTCGCCGCCGTAGCATTTGGCGGTCACGTCCTTGCGGAAGGCAGAGACAGTTTCGCGGGCAATGATTTTCTGGCCGATGGCCGCCTGAATGGCGACCTGGAAAAGCTGACGCGGGATGGTGCGCTTGAGCTTGAGGGCCAGCCCCCGGCCGTAGGTATAGGCGCGGTCGCGGTGTACAATGACGGCCAGGGCGTCAACGGGTTCGCCGTTGAGCATGATGTCCAGACGCACCAGATCTGAAGCGCGGTAGTCCAGCGGATGATAATCCATAGAAGCGTATCCGCGTGTGGCGGACTTGAGCCGGTCAAAGAAATCATAAACAATTTCGGCAAAGGGCAGTTCGTAGGTAACCACCACGCGATTGGCTGCAAGATAGTGCAGGTTTTTTTGCGTGCCGCGCTTTTCTTCGCAAAGCTTCATGACGTTGCCCACGTATTCGTTGGGCACATGAATATCCATGCTCACGTACGGCTCGTAAAGAGTATCTATTTTGGTGGGGTCGGGCAGGTGGCTGGGGTTGTCGATCTCCAGCGTTTTGCCGTCCATTGTTTCCACTTTGTAGACCACGGAAGGCGCGGTGGCGATAAGCCCCACCTCAAATTCACGTTCCAGGCGCTCCTGAATGATTTCCATATGCAGGAGGCCCAGAAAGCCGCAACGGAAGCCAAAGCCAAGAGCCTGCGATGTTTCCGGCTCGTAGGAAAAGGCGGCGTCGTTGAGCTGAAGTTTTTCCAGAGCAGCCTTGAGGTTTTCATAATCATCAGATTCAGTGGGATAAAGCCCACAGAAAACCATGGCCTTCACTTCCTTGAAGCCGGGAACTGCCGTATCGGCCGGGCGGTTGGCATGGGTGATGGTGTCGCCCACGCGGGCATCGCCCAGCTCCTTGATGGAGCCGCAGAGAAAACCCACTTCTCCGGCGAAAAGCTCTTTAACGTCGGTCGGCTCCGGTGAAAAAACGCCCAGGCGCAGCACTTCGTATTCCTTGTCGGTGCTCATGAGGCGCACGGTGTCGCCCTTGCGCACGCTGCCGTCCATAATGCGGAAAAGCACCACAACACCCTGGTAGCTGTCATACCAGGAGTCAAAAATAAGCGCCTTGAGCGGAGCCGCCCTGTCCCCTTTGGGGGCAGGCAGGTGGTGCACGATGGCTTCCAGCACGGCGTCCACGCCCATGCCTGTTTTGGCGGATACGGGGAGAGCCTGGGAGCAGTCAAGGCCGATGCTTTCTTCAATTTCAGCCTTGACGCGCTCAACCTCGGCACTGGGCAGGTCGATCTTGTTGAGCACGGGGATGACTTCGTGATCGTGATCCAGAGCCAGATAAACGTTTGCCAGTGTCTGTGCTTCCACGCCCTGGGTAGCGTCCACCACAAGAAGCGCGCCTTCGCAGGCAGCCAGCGAGCGCGAGACTTCATAATTGAAGTCCACGTGGCCGGGAGTGTCGATGAGATTCAGCTCATATTCCTGACCATCGGCGGCGATATAGGGAATGCGCACGGTCTGGGCCTTGATGGTGATGCCGCGTTCGCGCTCAAGGTCCATTCTGTCAAGATATTGCTGCCGTGCGTCACGCTGGCTAACCACCTGGGTAAGCTCAAGAATGCGGTCGGCCAGGGTTGATTTGCCGTGGTCGATATGGGCAATAATGCAGAAATTGCGTATATTTTCTTGCTTTACCATGTGTTTTCCTGCGTAAAATCTGGTTGCGTAGCAGCATTGTATAGCTAAGATTTGTCATGAAGTCCATGCAAAGGCCAGTGGTTTCCCGGCGTGCCACTCAGGGACAAGGGAACAGCGATGGCCCTTGCGGGGCTGCTGTGGTCCGCGTTTGCACCCACGGTCCGGCCTGTTACGGTGTTCTGTAGCCACGTTTTGCTGTGGGTGTGGGGATTGCTTGATGGGCGCGGTTGCGGAAAAACCGTTGCCGCTGAGAGGGCTGAAGCGGTGGAGAGTTGTTGTCGCCGGTAATGTTGCCGCGGCGCTCCTCCGTTGCTTGAGGTCACGGAACGTATACCTGGGCTGGCAGCGCAGCGCTGGGGACGACGGTAGGCGCAGGGGCGTGCGTGTTGGCCTGTTCCCGCGTCAAAGGGGCCGCGTAAGGTATAAAAAATAAAAAAAGGCCGCGTGGCGCTTGCGCACCTCGCGGCCTTGTAGACTGAACAATAGAGCATGTAACACTTGAAATGCTCACTTGAGGCAGGCAAAGCCTGCCTGCTCGCATTTCGGGGCAAGAATTTTTCTGAAAATCCTTGCAGAGCAGTTAACTTATTTCATTCGTAAACTGTTCTAGAGCAATTTCACTTTGAAATTGCTCTAGCGGCTACGTGAGCAGTCGCCCGCCGCAAAGATGCAAGCGCAATTTACTTGCGCGGTTAAGCATCGAAGCGAGCGTGACTTAAACTTTGAGAATGTACATTCTCAAAATTAATCTGCTCTAGTGGTCAGCGCAGTTGGGCCATTTGCAGGCGGATCAAAGCCCGGTGCAAGGCCGCTTCGGCGCGGGCTACATCGGTCTGCTCGACATGGTCGGCAATGCGCCTTTCAGCGCGTTCCTTGGCGGCCATGGCTCTTGCGGTGTCTATATCCTGCGCCATTTCGGCGGATTCGGCCAGCACGGTGAGCACATCATTATTTACGTCGGCAAAGCCGCCGGAGATAAAAACATGCCCTTCCTTGCCGTCCGGCGTCTTGTAACGCAGGCCACCAGTCTTGAGAGCGGAGAGCAGGGAGACGTGCTTGGGCAGCACGCCGAATTCGCCTTCAATTCCGGGGCAGACGGCCATTTCAACTTCGCCGCTGACTACGGTTTTGTCCGGCGTCACCACTTCCAGTTGCAGTGTGCCCATAGGTACTCCTTCGCTCCTGTATGCCAGCTATGGCTGTCATGCGGCCTTGCCGCGTGGCCGGCCGCATGACAGGCGTTGCGGTCAACGCTCTTAGTTTTCTTCCTGCAGCTTGCGCTGCTCGTACTTGGCCACGGCCTGTTCGATACCGCCCAGCATGTAGAAGTCGCCTTCCGCCATGTGGTCATAGGCGCCGTCCAGAATGCCCTTGAAGCCCTTGATGGTGTCTTCAAGGTTCACGTACTGGCCGGGGGTGCCGGTAAAGGTTTCGGCCACGTGGAAGGGCTGGGACAGGAAGCGCTGGATGCGGCGCGCGCGCGCCACGGTGAGCTTGTCTTCGTCCGACAGTTCGTCCATGCCGAGAATGGCGATGATGTCCTGCAGTTCTTTGTACTTCTGCAGCACCATCTGCACACGCCGGGCCACCGCGTAGTGTTCTTCGCCAACCACGTCGGGGGCGAGAATGCGCGAGGTGGAGTCCAGCGGGTCCACGGCAGGGTAGATGCCCAGTTCCGCGATCTGACGGGAAAGCACGAGCGTTCCATCAAGGTGCGAGAACGTGGTGGCCGGGGCCGGGTCAGTCAAGTCGTCAGCGGGCACGTAAACGGCCTGCACGGACGTGATGGAGCCGGTATTGGTAGACGTGATGCGTTCCTGCAGCGAACCGAGGTCCGTGCCGAGGGTGGGCTGGTAGCCCACGGCCGAAGGCATGCGGCCCAGAAGGGCGGACACTTCGGAACCGGCCTGGGTAAAGCGGAATATGTTGTCGATGAAGAGGAGCACGTCCTGGTGCTCTTCATCACGGAAGTATTCCGCGCAGGCCAGAGCGGTAAGGGCCACGCGCGCGCGCGCTCCCGGAGGCTCGTTCATCTGCCCGTACACAAGGGTGGCGCGTTCCAGAACGCCCGCATCCTTGAGTTCGTGATAAAGGTCATTGCCTTCACGGGTGCGTTCGCCCACGCCCGCGAAAACCGAAGAGCCGCCGTGCTGCTTGGCGATGTTGTTGATCATCTCCATCAGAATAACGGTCTTGCCCACGCCGGCGCCGCCGAAGAGGCCCATCTTGCCGCCCTTGGGGAAGGGAACAAGCAGGTCCACGACCTTGATGCCGGTTTCCAGCAGTTCGACCTTGGTGTTCTGGTCGGTAAAGGCCGGAGCCGGGCGGTGAATGGGATAGTATTTTTCAGCGTTAATGGGTCCCAGTTCGTCCACGGGGCGGCCGATAACGTTGAGAATACGGCCCACGGAGGGTTTGCCCACAGGCACCATGATGGGCTGGCCGGTATCAACCGCGTCCATGCCGCGCACCAGACCTTCGGTGGCGTCCATTGCGATGGTGCGTACAACGTTGTCGCCCAGGTGCTGTGCCACTTCACAGATCAGTTCCGGGGCGTCGGTGTTGTTCGGGTTTTTGATCTCCAGGGCGGTGAAGATATTCGGCAGGTTGCCGTCGCTGAACTCAACGTCCACGACAGCGCCGATAACCTGGACGATTTTACCGATGTTTTTGCTCATTAGTTGGCTCCTTAACCCTTCAGCGCTTCAGCGCCGCCGACGATGTCGATGAGTTCGCTGGTGATGGAAGCCTGCCGCGTCTTGTTATAGAGCAGGGTCAGCATGTTGATCATTTCGTTACAGTTACGCGTGGCGTTGTCCATGGCAGCCATGCGGGCCGCATGTTCGCTGGCCGAAGTGTCCAGCATGCCTCGGTAGACCTGTACCTTGACGTAGCGGGGCAGAAGCTCCGCCAACAGCTTTTCTTCCTGCGGTTCATATACGTATTCGCAGCGCGGTTCTCCGGCTTCTTCGGCGATTTCCTCAGCCTCAGGCGTTTTGAGGGGCAAAAGGCAGAGGCTGCGCGGGGGCTGCTGCCCCATGGACACAAACTCGCCGTAGATCAGCCACACTTCGTCAAGGGCAAACGTTTCGTAGCCATGAATGACTTCCTTGGCTATGGAGTTCGCCAGGGCAAAATCTATGCTGCCCATGCGGTCAGCGTAGGCTTGCGTGATCTTGTAGCCGCACGACTTCGCGGCGTCGCGGCCTTTTTTGCCCATGCAGACAAAGCTTACCTCAAGACCTTCCGCGGTTTTCTCCCGGGCCAGCTTGAGCGCAGCGGCAATAATATTGCCGTTGAAGCTCCCGCAAAGGCCGCGGTCCGAGGTCACCAGCACAATGGCGCAATGCTTCTTTTCCTCATGCTCGGCCAGCAGGGGGTGGGCTGTGCCCTCCACCTTGCTCGACAGTTCGGCGAGCACGTCGCGGTATTTGGCCGCGTACGGTCTGAAGCGCTCGATGCGGGCCTGGGCGCCGCGCAGTTTCGCCGAGGCCACCATGTTCATGGCCTTGGTGATCTGCTTGGTCTTACCGACCCCCACGATCTTCATTTTTACGTCTTTGAGTGAAGGCATGCTTTTCTCCCGGATATTGGGGGCCCCTAGGCCGTCCAGCCCTGCTTGAAGGCGGCAATAGCCTCGGTAAGCGCTTTTTCCACAGCCTCGTCAATGACTTTCTTTTCTTTAATGGCGTCCAGCACGTCCTTCCTGGTGTCGCGCAGGAAGGTAAGCAGGGCGGCTTCAAAACGGCGGATGTCTTCCACCGGTACGTCATCCATGTGGCCGCGGGTGGCGGCGTAGATGGAGGCGACCTGTTCATTGGAAGGCATGGGCTGGTACTGGGGCTGCTTGAGCAGTTCCACCAGACGCGCGCCACGGTCGAGCTTGGCTTTGGTACCCTTGTCGAGGTCCGAACCGAACTGGGCAAAGGCCGCCAGTTCACGGTACTGGGCAAGGTCCAGACGCATGGTGCCCGCCACCTGCTTCATGGCCTTGATCTGGGCCGCGCCGCCAACGCGGGACACGGAAAGGCCCACGTTAATGGCCGGACGCACACCGGCGTTGAAGAGGTTGGGCTCAAGGTACACCTGACCGTCAGTGATGGAGATCACGTTGGTGGGGATGTACGCGGACACGTCGCCTGCCTGGGTTTCAATGATGGGCAGAGCCGTCAGGGAACCCGCGCCCAGGCTGTCGTTTACCTTGGCCGCGCGTTCGAGCAGGCGCGAGTGCAGGTAAAAGACGTCGCCGGGGAAGGCTTCACGTCCCGGAGGACGGCGGAGCAGCAGCGACATCTGGCGATAAGCCACGGCCTGCTTGGAAAGGTCATCATAAATGATGAGGGCGTGCTTGCCGCTGTCGCGGTAGTATTCCGCCATGGTGCAGCCCGTGTAGGCCGAGATGTACTGCAGCGGCGCGGGATCGGACGCGGTGGCGGAAATGATGGTGGTGTACTCGAGCGCGCCGTAGCGACGCAGCGTATCGGCCACCAGGGCCACCGAAGATTTCTTCTGGCCGATAGCCACGTAGAAGCAGTGGATGCCCGTTTCTTTCTGCGCCAGGATGGCGTCAATACAAACGGCGGTTTTGCCGGTCTGGCGGTCGCCGATGATCAGTTCGCGCTGACCGCGGCCAATAGGTGTCATGGCGTCAATGGCTTTCAGGCCCGTGGGCATGGGCTCATGCACGCTTTTGCGGGCAATGATGCCGGGAGCCTTGATTTCCACCGGGCGCACTTCTGCGGCATCGATGGGGCCGAGGCCGTCGATGGGCTCACCCAGGGGGTTGAGCACACGGCCCATAACGCCGTCGCCAACAGGCACGGAGAAGATCTTGCCGGTACGCTTGACCGGGTCGCCTTCTTTAATGCCCACATCCGAACCGAGCAGAGCGACACCCACGTTGTCCTCTTCAAGGTTGAGCACCATGCCCATGATACCGCCGGGGAATTCCAGCAGTTCCATCGACATGGCGTTCTGCACGCCGTAGACGCGGGCGATGCCGTCACCGACATAAAGCACTGTGCCGGTTTCGCTCATTTCTACGCGCTGCTCGTAGTTCTGGATTTGATCCTCAATGATCTTGCTTATCTCTTCCGCTTTGATCTGCATGTGCTATTCACCCCTCTTGAAAGTCTCCCGAAGGATACCCAATTGCGCGCGCAGACTTGCGTCCAGCACCCGGTCACCCATTTTGAGCACCATCCCCCCCAGTATGTCTTTGTCGACGGCAAAGGTAAGCTCAAGGGCTGTGCCGGTTTTCTTTTCCAGCGCTTCTTTGAGTTTGGCCTTTTTGTCGGCAGAAAGTTTTACTGCGGTGACGAGTTCGCCCCGGACAATGCCCTTGGCTTCGTCAAGCAGCTTGCCATACCAGGCGGAAATTTCGCGCAGAAAGGCGAGCCTTTCTTTGTCTGCCAGCAAAAAGCAGAAGCTGCGCATCGTCTGGTCGGCCTTGAGCTTGCCCAGCAGTTTGTCAAGAACCGCCTTTTTTTCTTCCACGCCGATCACGGGACTTTTAAGGGTCATGTCAAGTCCGGGCGCGGCGGCAAGCGCTTCGCCGAGAGCGGCAAGGCATTCACCGCGCGAGCTCAGGGCGTTGTCCCCATCCTTCTTGCCCAACGCAAAGATGGCGTTGGCGTACCTGCGTGCAACCACGGTGTCGATCAATGGAGCACCACCTTTTTAAGGGAGTTGGCGATAAGCGTGTCGTGGGCCTCGGCATTGAGCTTTCCGCTCAGGGCCTTTTCGGCGGCGTCCACGATTTCGTCGGCAATGACGGCGCGCACTTCGGCAAGTACCGTGCGGCCTTCATTTTCAGCGGTCATGCGCGCCTGCTCCACAATTTGCGCCGCCTGACGGTGCGCCTCTTCCACAATGCCCGCTTTCAGGTTTTCGGCCTGTTTGCGGCTTTCGGCCAGAATGGCTTCGCGCTCTTCGTTGAGGCGGGCAATGCGCGACTCAACAGCGGCCAACTGTTCCTTGGCCCTGGCGCGACGTTCTTCCAGGCTGTCCAGTGCTCCTCCGATGGTCTCGCGGCGATTCCTGAAGAAGCGCTTGGCAAGCCCGCCGACAAAGTACCAGAGGATGCCCGCAAAGATCACGAAGTTGAGCACGCGCCAGCCGAAGTCGCCCCAGCGCGGCGCCTCATGCCCTTCGGAAGCGAGCGCTCCCACAGGTATGAGAACAATCGCGGCAAAGGCTAGAACGAGCGGCAGGATATAACCCGCGTGTTTCCATTTGCTCAAAGCCCACCCCCTCTGTTCGAGAATATGCAATAGCGTAGACTGTGCCTAAAGAAACCGAATCGCCCGGGGGCGTTCGGCAGGTACCGAAAAAAGCGCGAAAAACTAGCCCTTGATGAGCTTTGCGGCCAGGCGCGAAGAAAAGTCGCTCACCTGATTGCGCAGATCGTCAAGGGTCTTGGCGGCCTGTTCCCGCAATGCTTCGCGGGTTTCGGCAATAATGTCGCGGGCGTTTTTCTGGGCTTCGCCCACAAGGGCCTGCTGCTGCTCCAGCCCTGCGGCGCGGCCTTCCTCACGGGTAAGGCCGGCGTCCTGGCGGGCGCGGGTCAGTTCAGCCTCGTAGGCGGTCAGGCGTTCAGCCGCCTGATACTCAAAGGACTCGGCCTCTTCGGCCATGCCGTCCATGATGCCGTTGCGCTTTTTGATGATATCGCGGATGGGGCGGATAAGGAGGATGTTGAGCACATAGATGGCGATCAGAAAGTTCACCAGCTGAAAGGCCATTGTGATGTTAAGGTCCAGCATGCCGCATCCTCCCGAATGATGACGGATTGAAGGAATGAAAAAAACATTAAGCCCTTGCAACATATCTGCTTGGGCATGTTCTGTCAAAGGGTATTGGTGACAAATTTCGCAAACTCCAGAATTTTTTTTAAAATATATATAAAATACAGCGTGTTAAAAAACAGGTCATTATGGCCCATTGGGGCGTTTGCGCGTGTGGGCAGGGCGGCAGGCCACAGGCCGCAGGGGCGGGTGAGCCAGCAGATGACGCCCGGAAAGGCGCATTTCACTGTTCAGGCGCATGGCTGCTCATGAAAGAAAACACTTGCGGTAAATAGCGATATAAATCAAACTGATTGGTTGATCAGACAAGTATCCATTGCCCCTGGCGGAATCCTTGTGCCCCGAGCCAGTCCGCAGCCTCATCGGCCGCGCCATGCGCCGTGAGCGCGTTAACAGCCTGTTCAGGCCTGCGCGAGGTCAGTGACAATGGATTAACAGCTAAAACAGAGCCTGTTCAGGTCTGCGAGAGGTCAGTGGCAGAGGAGGTGGACAGGAAGAGACCTGGAG
>NZ_JBAIYR010000028.1:0-15564 GCF_036763145.1 Desulfovibrio sp. 1188_IL3213
GTTTTGCCGCTGCCCGTGCGCGACTGCACCATAATGTCGCGCCCTTCAAGCAGATAGGGCATCGCCAGCGACTGCACGGGCATAAGGCCCTGCCATCCGGCGCGGGCGCAGGCGGCGCGCATGTCTGCGGGCAGGTCATCAAGGGTCACTCTGGGCAGGGCATCTTCCGGTTCGCTGACGGAAAGCCCTTCAAGCGGAGCTTCCGAGCTGTGTGCCAACGTGTCTTCCGCCGCTGCGGAAGCACTGTCGGGTGCGGTGTTTGATTGGTGTTCTGGCATATATTTTCCCGGCGGGACGCCGTTTTTAGATATGAAACTACTAACGGGGCAGCATGCCACAGCGCGCCGGATTGCGCAAGTTCACCCGTTCCCGGGCAGCGGCGCGGATTGCATGAACGGCCAGCGGATGCAGGCGGATGCGAGACACGGAAGGCAGTATTCCTGTTGCGCGGCGTGTACTCTTTGACTCTTTGCCCGCCATAAAATCGAAGTCTGCCCCTGCATCGCGTCAAGCAGGGCCGCGCCAGCGGCTTCCGTCAAACAGCCACCACTGGCTGCCGGCGTAACGCGCGAAGATACCGCCCGTACCGGCAAGAAATAACGCAGCGCCCATGCGGCGCAGACAAAACAACAGTGCCGCACGGCTCCTTATGCAGACAAGTGGCCCTGGAACATTTTAATTTTGAAAAAGTATAAATGCTCCAGACAGTGTCGTCACAAGATGAATTTCTTTGGTGTATCAAGGAGAACGAGCCTTTTATGCAGGGAGTGTGCTCTTATGGTGCTCGACCGAAATAAAAGGCGAAGTTCGATGCAGAGATACCGAGAAAGGCGCTCGTGACGACACTGTCTAACGCTGCACTCTCGCGCAGCGCACCACAACGTGGCGTGGATTCTGCCAAAAATCATACTTTTCGGCAGAATGACAACTTTGAAATGTGAAGCATTTCAAAGTTAACCTGCTCTAAGAACGGCCCGGCAGGCATGTGGCGCTTGCGTCCCATGCCTCTTACGAGTACGTTTATTCCCTTTGCCGCCCGCAACCCCGCACAGGGGACACACAGGGCGCAGCCTTTTCAAGGAGTGACCATGACAGCCCCCGAACCGCAGTCTTCCGCCGCCCCCGGCGAGGCTTTTTCCCCCGATTTCAGCAAGGGCCTTCTGCCCGCCGTCGCACAGGACCACGCCAGCGGCGAGGTGCTCATGCTGGCCTACATGAATGAAGAAGCCTGGCACAAAACCCTTGCAAGCGGTGAGGCCCACTATTGGAGCCGCAGCCGCGAAAAAATCTGGCATAAGGGCGGCACTTCGGGACATATACAAAAAGTGCGCGCTGTGCGGCTGGACTGCGACAGCGACGCCATACTGCTGTTTGTGGAGCAGGTGGGCGGCGCGGCCTGTCATACGGGACGCCGCACCTGTTTTTACCGGGAATGGAAGGACGGCGCGGTCAACGAATGCGCCCCCCTGGTCTTTGATCCCCAAAAAGTTTACGGCGTATAAAGGAAAGAATCATGAGCGCGGACATAAAACCCATCATCAAGCTTGGCGTACCCAAAGGCTCGCTGGAAGAAGCCACCATCAATCTTTTCGAGCGTGCGGGCTGGAAAATCCGCAAGCACACGCGCAACTACTTTCCCGATATCAATGACCCTGAAATCACGGCCTCGCTGTGCCGCGTACAGGAAATCGGCGGCTATATCGAAGCCGGAGTGCTGGATGTGGGCATCACCGGCCTTGACTGGCTCACCGAGCGCAATCACGAAGACAAGGTGGTGCGCGTTTCTGACCTGGTCTACTCCAAGACATCCAACCGGCCCTGCCGCTGGGTGCTGGCCGTGGCGGGCGACGCCCCCTACCGCTGCGCCGCCGATCTGGCGGGAAAACGCATCGCCACCGAACTGGAAGGGCTTACCCGCCGCTACTTTGAAAAAGCCGGTGTACCCGTAAATGTCTTTTACTCCTGGGGGGCCACAGAGGCCAAAGTAGTGGAGGGCCTTGCCGACGGCATCGTGGAGGTGACAGAAACAGGCACCACCATCCGCGCCCACGGCCTGCGCATCATTGACGATGTGATGCTGTCCTACCCCGTGCTCATCGCCAACAAGGACGCCTGGGCCGACCCGGCCAAACGCGCCAAGATCGAGCAGCTCGACCTGCTGCTCCAGGGAGCCTTGCGGGCGGAAAATCTGGTGGCCCTCAAAATGAACGCCCCGGCCGACAATCTGGCGTTCATCCTTGAAATGCTGCCCTCGCTCAATTCGCCCACCGTTTCTCCCTTGCGGGATGAAAAATGGCTTTCCGTGGAATCCGTGGTGCAGGTTGACGTGGTGCGCGACCTTATACCGCGCCTGCGCGAAGCCGGGGCCGAAGGCATCATTGAATACGCCCTGAACAAGGTCATCTAGAACAGATTAGCTTTGAGAGTGTACATTCTCAAGGTGTAAGCCACGCGCGCTTCGATGCTTAACCGCGCAAGCAAATAGCTCTGCTGTCTTCGCGGCAGTCGTTGGCGAGTCTGCGAGTCTTACGAATGGCGACAGTGGTTGTGTGGAAACAAACCGCTCGTTACACATGGTGTCTGCAAGCGTAATTTCCCGCGTTACAACTCCTGAAGCATCCGTAACTTCCTTTGTCGTAACGGCTGAAGCTGCGCTTGCATCTTTGCGGCGGGCGGCGGGCGACTGCTCCCGCCGCAACGCTGCGCATACAAGACGCAATGTATCCACGCAGGCCAAGGCTGGAAAAAATGCGTCACAACTTTTGCTGCCACAAGGCATGCGGCCCAAAGGCGCTTTTCGCGCACCACGCGGCACGCCATTGGCAGCGCAATCGTAAAAGCAGAACCACGCTGGTTTTGCAACAGCTTCAAGCCACTGGCGGCAACACGCGCCGCCCTTCTCACGCGCCTCCCCACAGCAAGCCGCCGGGCCGCAATATGCCCGCAACTCATAAGGAGCCTTCATGAGCAATGACGCCAGCCGCGAATTTCTCGAAACCCTGCCGGAACTGGGAACAGACGAAACCTTCCGCTTTGACTGTCATCCCGGTGTTCCCTGCTTCAACCGCTGCTGTGCGGAACTGACCCTGCCCCTTACGCCGTACGACATTTTGCGACTGCGCCGCCACATGGGCATGACCAGCGAAGACTTCCTTAATACGTTCACCACCATGCGCAGCTTTCCCGACACGGGCTTTCCCCTGCCCATGCTGCGCATGCTGGACGGTCCCGACGAACCCTGCCCCTTTGTGAGCCCTGCGGGCTGTGCGGTATATGAGGACAGGCCCGGCGCCTGCCGCTATTACCCCATCGGGCGCGGCACAAAAATGGCCGCCGACGGCGTTGCCGAACGTTTTTTCGTTGTGCGCGAATCCCATTGCCGCGGCTTTGACCAGGGCGCCGACCGCACGCCCCGCCAATGGATGGAACACGAAGGCTTGCAGCCTTTCAACAGGGCCAACGACCGCTATATGCGCCTTATGGCCCTGGTACGCGGTACGGGCAAGCCGCTGGAACCGCGCATGGTCACCATGACCGTGCTCTGCCTTTTCCAGCTCGACCGTTTTCGCGAGCTTGTAACGGCCATGAAAATATTCAGCCATGTGGACATAGGCGAAGAACGCAAGGCCGCCGTCATGCAGGACAGCCCCGAAGGCGACGAGGCGGCCCTGGACTTTGCCCTGGACTGGCTGGAGCTTGTCATTTTTGGGCAAAGCGAGGGGCTTGCCAAAAGGCAATAGTGTGTTTTTTCACAATAACACGACAAAACCCCGTAAATCACACGAAACCAAGCAGAACGCTGCGTATTTTTGTTCTTTTGTGACAATGGGTTGGATATAAGCTCTTAAAAGCACCACCGTAAGGGCATTTTATTCCCCGCAAACCACAAAAAACCGCCGCTCGTGATAAATTTCTTTTACAAAAACGAAAGAATATGTCAGGGTGGTTTTGTGCGCGGGAAAGTTTCCGACAGCTTTTCTTTTTATACAAGAAAAGCTGTCGGTTATAGGCACAAGGCTGCACCGGGGCGCGCCGCGCAGCCAAATTGTGACCGCGCGTTTTATTGTTGGGGCCATGATTACGGCCGTTGGCCGGCCACAATCGTATTGGAGGAGAGTATGAGTTTTGGCAGACAAGTTTATGAGTTTCTGCTGAGCGGCTCAAGGGCGTACGCCAAATGGGACCTGGAAGTATCCACTTCCATCCTCAAAAACCGCAAAAAACTGCTTCTCTTGCTGGCGCTGGCAGTTCCCATCCTTGCGGGTTGCCTGGCGGAAGCCTATGAGTACCACGAGATGCTGGGCGGCAAATCCGCCTATGCGCCAGCCTTTTACACCACAAACATCTTTCTGGCATCCATAGCCGTGGGCCTGGCCGCCGGGCTCATCACCGGGTGTATCGGTGCCGGCGGCGGTTTCATCATCACCCCGGCGCTCATGGCCGTGGGCGTCAAGGGCATTCTGGCGGTGGGTACAGACCTGTTCCACATTTTCGCCAAAGCCATCATGGGTACAACCGTCCACAAAAAACTTGGCAACGTGTCGGGCAAGCTGGCAGTTGCATTTTTGTGCGGATCGGTTGTGGGAACCTTCATCGGCGGGGCCATCAACAAGGGCCTGTACAACGCCGACCCCCTGCTTTCCGAACTGTTTATCAGCAGCATCTATGCGGTTCTGCTGGGCTTTCTCGGTTTTTATGCCCTGTTTGATTTTCTGAAAAGTTCGCGCGGCGGCTCGGCGGCCAGCCAGGACGCCCACGGCGGCAGCTCCGGCATGACCGGCATTTCCGTCAAGCTTCAGGGCCTGCGCGTTCCCACCATGATTTCCTTTGACGAAGACCTCGTACCCGGCGGCCGCCGCATTTCCGGCTGGATCGTGGCGGCGGGCGGCGTTTTTGTGGGTCTGCTGGCCGCCATCATGGGCGTGGGCGGCGGCTTCGTCACCTTCCCCATGTTTGTGTACATCTTCGGCGTGTCTTCCATGACCACTGTGGGAACCGATATCCTGCAGATCATCTTCACCGCCGGTTTCGCGGCCATCGGCCAGTATGCCATTTACGGCTACGTGTTCTACACGCTGGCTATCGGCATGCTGCTCGGCTCGCTGCTGGGCATTCAGGTCGGCGCTCTGACCACCAAGGTGGTCAAGGGCATCCACATCCGCGGCTTCTACGCCATCTCCATCATCGCGGGCTTCATCAACCGCGCAGCCACCCTGCCCAAAAAGCTGGTGGAAATGGAAGTGCTCAACTGGTCGCCGAAGGTTGTGGGCATTATCGAAAGTGTGGGCAACGTCGTTTTCTGGGTCGTTGTGGCATTCTTCGGCATCTGGGTCTTCAGCAAATTCTTCGCCAACATCGGTAAGCTCAGAGGGGAGGCCTGATTATGCTCGTACATGCTAAAGCGCCCTTTATCCGAGGCTGCCTGCTGCTGATTTCGTTTCTTGTCCTTTTCGTGATCCTGCTTATGCCCATCATGAAGGATGAGCTTGGCAACCATGTCACCGGCCTGCAGTATGCGGACAACGTTTTTAACGAACTGTCCAAGGGTTCGTCCTATTTTATTCCCGGTGTGCGTGAAAACCTCAAAAGCGTCGACGGTAAGGACATTCAGATTACCGTGAAGCTCAAAAAGGCCGATCTTGCCCCTCTGGCCGCCCTGGTGCTGGAAAAGTCCGGTGCTACCAATGTGAGCGTCCAGGACGGCAAGGTCAGCTTCTCCGGCAATCTTGGCCTTATTCTGGCCTCGGCCACTGACGACTCCGACAACCTTTATAACAATGACGCCGAGGCCGTAGCGCAAAAGTACGGCGGCGAGCCTGCCCTCAAGGTAGCCTCGGCATGGTGGTATGTGCTTTCACCCACCATCAAGGAACTGCAAAAGCAGCACAAGATTGCAGAATCGCAGGTGGTTGACCACGTACTGCGCCGCGCCATCGAGCCTGGCAACAACTTCTACAGCGTACCGGCTGCCAAGGTTTCAGAGCACCTTATGCTGATGAGCGCCATGCTTATCTTCTACGTGCTTTATACCCTGTGGTACGGCTTTGCCATCTTTGAACTGTTTGAAGGTCTGGGCCTTGCCATGACCAAGTCCAAGGTCAAGCAGGAAAGCTAGACCTCACAAAATTCCGTTCCGGCGGCTCCTCAGCAAGACCGCGCCGGAGCGGAACAAAGATGCCTTTTGTTAGAGGCCCCCTGTCCGCAGGGGGCCTCTCTTGTATGTAGGTGTAAAAAATCTTTACCATGTGAACATGTCCTGAACATACCCTGGCGGTTACGGTTGCGGCTACAGATGCCGTCACAAGCGAAAGCCGCAGCTTCAGCAGCTGACCTGAAACTCTGGGCCAGGCAGTGCTGCCGGCTGCTTGGGCGGCCAGATACCGCATAGCCAATTCAAAGCATGAGAGCGCACATACCCCCGGGCTGTTCCAGGCCGGGCATGGACCGTCAGATAAAAAATATATTGCCAGAAATAGGGCCTGTTTTTAAGTGAATATTCCACATGCGCCCCAACTGCTGCTGCCATGCGACAGGGCTGCAAAAACCGGTATGCCGCACTGCATGTACGGCACAAACCAGAGCGGATTAGCATTGAAAATGTTGACCTGCTCTACGCGGATTTTGGAAGAAATCCGCACCACGCCCCGCTTGCAAGACAAACTTGTTTCGACCGTGACAACGAAGGAAGCCACGGGCGAATACAGCAGCGATGCTTCGCCGTCACACAAGCATTTCAAAACAAAAATGCCCAGAACCGCCACGCCCTTGCAAACCCGCCAACAGCAAAAATGCTTTTTCTGCCGCACAAGCAAAGTTTGCCATTATTGACGGGGTTATAAGGCTGGCGTACTGTGACTACAGATATCATATAAAACGATATCGTAATTCTATAGTTTCTCCATTCGCGTAAACAGTTCATGAACAGGAGCCTGTGCGCCGGCTCCAACGACAGATCCGCCCTTGCGAACGAAATTCGTCTGCATGGACAAGCGCGGAACGGAGTGCCTCATGACGACTCCTACCTCCTACTGCCTTTGGAACTCCAATGCCACGGAAGCTTTTGCCCGCGCCATGCGCCAACGGGCGACAGTGCGCATCAAATGTTGCCTGCCACATGAGGGCAAACCGACGGATATCGTCATGCACGGCAGACTTCGCAGTGTTGACGGGCGCGAAGTGCTGTTTATGCCGCGCCACACCGAAGTCAAGCAAGGCAAAAGCAAGGGTGAAGAAAATACCTGCGAATTTTTCTTCAGTCTGGAGCAGCGGGAAGAATCCGGCATGAGCCGTATGGGCTATCAGGGCTCGGGCCTGATTCTTGAAAGGAACAAGGATGACAAGGGCGGCATACGCAGCCTGCGGCTGCGCCTTGCCCGCAGTTGTGCCGTCCGGCAGATGCGCCGACACAAAAGGGTAACGTGGAGCAAGGACCGCAGCCGCCTGGCCGGCATCACGCCGCTGGAAAATCCCCCGACCACAAGGGCGGAGCTGAAAGAGTTGCTGGCCGAATATTATGCTTTGGGCCGCCCCAACCCGCTACCCCTGGTCAACCTTTCCGCAGGCGGCGCGTGCGCCTGTCTGCCGGAAGAGATCTCGTCAATAATCCTGGCCTCCACATACCTTTTCTTTATTGTACCCAACAAGTCTGCCGATTCGGAACCGCCCTACATCTTCCTTTCCAAAAAAATGGGAACCTGTAAAAGCCTTTGTGATCAGGGAACCGCGCTGCGCCTCCTGTTCACCGAGGAACTGGACTGGTTTGCCCCAAGCCAGAACCTTAAATGGGACGACATCCTCGCCTCCGGCTCTGAACGCCTGAAAAACTGCCTGGAAAACTATGACGACGAGGATGAGGCAGACGACGAGCCGAGCGTGGACGCTGCCACGGACAAATCCCGCCTGACCGCCTGACGCCCGCCTTTCCGTCCGAATGCACGAACCTGATCGCTTCAGCCGGACACACCGGATATCTCGGCCTGGCCTCATCTGCCGCCACCTCGCCCTGACACATTAGAGCAATTTAACTTTTAAATTGCTCGGACGGCTGCGTGAGCAGACGTTCGCTACGGAGGCGTAAGCGCAGTTTATCTGCGCGGTTAAACGCCGAAGTAAACTTTGAAAATGTACATTTTCAAAGTTAATCTGCTCTAGAACATTTAACACTTGAAATGCTCGCTTACGGCAGGCAAAAGCCTGCCTTCTCGCATTTCGTGGCAAGGATTTTCTTGAAAATCCTTGCAGAGCAGTTAACTCATTTCATTCGTTAACTGCTCTAGCCAGACGACTCGTTCTGACACCACACCCGGGCACATAAATCTGATCACACAGCCCAGGCCCTCGGATTCATCGGCATCTGGCCGGCATCTGCCCCGCCTCTGCCCTGCATCCGCCCGGCGCATAGCATGATCGCCCGCCCTGTTACTGCGACATTTCGCGCCTCAGACTTTTTGACACTCCGCAACAAAACTACCGGCAAAGGGGCTGTGCCGCCCCAGACTCTCCGTGTAAAGCCGCGCGCCCTTCGCCATATTGGCCTGTCCTCTTCCTTCGCCCTGCGGATACCGGCAACAATGCCGTTAACAGTCGCCAATAAACGCCGCTGCCAACAGCCCACCACCAGCCGGCGCAACGGAAAATTCTGCCCCTTCCCGGCCCTTGTTGCCGGGCAAAGCGCCCATCCCCACCCGCAGAGGCAACACCGCAGCGCGCGTTACGCCTACGGCGTCCTGGCCGCACAATGGCACTCAACTTGCATAACTTTCAGCATCCGCCCCGTGCGGAAAATCTGACCACACCCGCCTTCGCGGCCACATATGAGGATACTGTCATGGAAATTTCCGGACTCAACAAATTCAGTGCGTTTGCGTTCCCCCTGCCCGGCAAGGACGATTCCGGCTCCACCCCCGCCGCCGTGCAGGACGTCGTGAACCTGAGCACCCCCAAGCTGCTTGAAGATCATGAAGTGGAGTCCGTTATGGACGAAACCCTGAACATGATCGCCCATGACAACGTGGCCGCGCTCTCCGCACACGGCGGATTGAGCCAAAGCCGCGTTTTCGCGCTGCTCGGCATGTAGCGGGGCGGCTGCGGCCGCGCCTTGCCCGGCACATTACGGCAATGAAAATTTGACACCTCCGCCGCGTTGAGGCTACTGTCTCCTGTCCAAGTCAGGCACAGAACACCTGTTCTGTGCCGAATTTTTTACCGCAACAGACTGTATTACCGCAGCCGGTACATGAGGATAGGGCAAATGACCGACATTGACCGCCAAATGGCTACCATCAAGCGCGGCGTGGCCGAACTGATCGACGAAAACGAACTGCGCAAAAAAATCCTGCGCGGCTCTCCCCTGCGCATCAAGGTGGGCTTTGACCCCACCGCCCCCGACCTGCATCTGGGGCACACCGTGGTCATGCACAAGATGCGTCACTTTCAGGAACTGGGCCACCATGTCGTCTTCCTCATAGGCGACTTCACCGGGCGTATCGGCGACCCTTCGGGCCGCTCCGAAACCCGCCCGCCGCTGACTGAAGAACAAGTGCTCGCCAATGCCGAAACCTACAAAAAACAGGTCTTCAAAATCCTTGACCCCGCCAAGACCGAAGTGGCCTTCAACTCCACGTGGCTTGGCAAGCTCGACGCCACAGGTTTCATCAAGCTTGCGTCCAGCTATACCGTAGCCCGCATGATGGAGCGCGACGATTTCGAAAAGCGCTTCCGCGAGCAGCGGCCCATTTCCATACACGAATTCCTCTATCCCCTGTGCCAGGGCTATGACTCCGTATGCCTCAAGACCGATGTGGAAATGGGCGGAACCGACCAGAAGTTCAATCTGCTTGTGGGCCGCAACCTTCAGGCCCACTACGGCATTGAAAGCCAGTGCATTCTCACCATGCCCCTGCTTGAAGGCACTGACGGCGTTCGCAAGATGTCAAAATCTTACGGCAACTATATCGGCATCGACGAGGCGCCTTCCGAGATCTTCGGCAAAATCATGGCCGTTTCCGACGACCTCATGTGGCGCTACTACGAACTGCTTTCCGCCAAAAGCCTTGAAGACATCGCCGCCCTCAAAACGGATGTGGCTAACGGCACTGTTCACCCCAAGGCCGCCAAGGAAACGCTGGCCCACGAAATGGTCAGCCGCTACCACAGCGAAAAGGACGCCGACGAAGCACAGCAGGGCTTTAATGCGGTATTTGCGGGCGGCGGCGTGCCGGATGAAATGCCCGAGCATCAGTGCGCGCACGGTGAAGACAGTACGCCTCCGGTATTCCTTGAAGCCGCCGGCCTGGTAAAAAGCCGCGGCGAGGCCAAACGCCTCATGAAAGAAGGGGCGCTTTCCATTGACGGCCAGCGCTGCGATGACGCCATCACGCCTCTGGCCGCCGGGGAATATGTGATAAAATTGGGTAAAAAGCGCTTTTTGAAGCTGGTGGTCAGCTAGAGCAGATCAACTTTGAGAATGTACATTCTCAAAGTTTACTTCGGCGCTTAACCGCGCAAGTAAATAGCTCTGCTGTCTTCGCGGCAGTGGTTGGCGAGCCTGCGAGCCTTACGAATGGCGACAGTGGTTGTGTGGAAACAAACCGCTCGTTACACATGCTGTCCGCAAGCGTAGTTTCCTGCGTTACAACTCCTGAAGCATCCGTAACTTCCTTTGTCGTAACGGCTGAAGCTGCGCTTGCATCTTTGCGGCTGGCGGCTGCTCACGTTGGCGCTTGCCCACGCAGCCATCAAAGTACATTTCAAGCGTTACCATCTCTGAGCCAGAGCTGGTAACGCTTGAAACCGTTTTAGGGCCGGCCTTGCCGGTGACAAAGCAGCACGTTGCCGCCGTATTTTTGCTGCCCACGGCCAAATATCTCGGCCGCCCGCGCAGCCGGCATGGGACGCATTGAAAGAGCACCGGGATAAACAAGGACGCGCCCGCAGCAAAAAACGCGCGCCCCACAACCCGCTGCACACAACGCGCTGCGCGGACTGTTCAGACCGCGAACGCACAGGGCAATTGAAAATCTGAGGGCTGCCCCGACCAAGGGCAGAGGCGGCACCAAAGGGGCAAAGCGCCTGACAGGCCAAGACTGCCCCCGGCTGGTCCAGACCAAGCCCGACTGATCTGATTGACCCCATTATCTTCCTTCGGCCCTCCGCCGCGCAGGAGGCCCATGCGCTGACAGGAGGCGCATTTCAGGCGCCAAGCCAAGCACAGCCGAACCACATGTCTTTACGAACATTTCTTCGCAAAACCAGATTGCTTTCAGCGGTCGAGGGCCATTTCCACAGCAGCCGTGGCGTGCACCAGAGTAGTATCCAGCAAGGGAACATCCGTATGTTCCGGTCGCACCAGCAGGCCGATTTCTGTGCAGCCAAGCACAACCCCTTGTGCGCCCCTGGCCTGAAGCGCCCCGATAACCTTCAAAAACATGCGGCGCGAATCGTCTTCAATGCGTCCCAGACACAGCTCCTGAAAAATCACCTCATTGATCATGTTCCGCTCCCGCGCTTCTGGCACAAGAACTTCCAGCCCCCGCTGCCGCAGCACGCCGCTGTAAAAATCCTCTTCCATCGTGTAGCGCGTGCCAAGCAAGGCAACCCTGGTCATGCCCCGGCGCCGCAGTTCATCCGCCGTGGCCTCCGCCAGGTGCAGCAGGGGAATCCGCACGGCGGACGCCACCTGAAGAGCCACCTTGTGCATGGTATTGGTGCAGATCAGAAAAAAATCAGCCCCGCCTTGCTCAAGCCGTCGTGCTCCCTCAGCCAGAGCGGCCGCCGCATCGTCCCAGCGGCCTTCAGCCTGGCACACCTCAATTTCGGCAAAATCCACGCTGAACAGCAGACATTTTGCCGAATGCAGACCGCCAAGACGCTGCCTGACCACGCGGTTGATGATCTGATAGTATGAAACCGTGCTTTCCCAGCTCATGCCGCCCAGAAGACCGATAACTTTCATGCACTGCTCCCTGCCCGGGCCTTGGCGCACCCGCTTTTATTTTATGGTCGCTTGCCGTATTCTCCATAACGGAGGGCGTATGCAGAAACTTTACGTAGCCATGGTCGGCCTGCCCGCCAGGGGAAAATCCACCTTGGCGAAGCGCATTCGCGACGGCCTGCTGGCCGAGGGCATTCAGGCCAGGCTGTTCAATAACGGCGACATGCGCCGCGCGCTTATGGGCGCGGAATCCACCGATCCGGACTTCTACAATCCCGCCAATGAAACAGGCCGTGAAGCGCGCGAGATGATCTGCCGCAAGAATATGGAGCTTGCCCGTGCATGGCTGGCCGCCGAAGGCGAGGTAGCCATTCTGGACGCCACCAACGTCAGCCGCGCGCGGCGGATTCTTATTGAAAAAACGCTTACCGACCACCCCGTGCTGTTTGTGGAATGCGTCAACGAAGACCAACTGCTGCTCAAGGCCTGCATACGCCGCAAGACGACCCTGCCGGAATACGCCGCCTACAGTGAAGACGAGGCCCTGCAAAGCTTCATGAAGCGCATAAGCTACTATGAAGCCATTTATGAGCCATTGGAAGAAGAAAAATTCTGGCTCTGCGTTGATTCCACGGCCAACCGCATCCTGGGCGAGCGCCCCTGCGAAGGCTCACCCTACTATCCCGCCATACGCGAAATCGTGGTCAGCGCCTGGGTTCACTGCCTCTACCTTGCGCGGCACGGCCAGACAGAGTTCAACGTACGCGGCCGCATCGGCGGCGACCCGCCCCTGACCGCCAGAGGGCGCAGCCAGGCCAAAGCCCTGGCCCGGCACATGCGCCACAAGGACATAAGCTGGGTTTTCACCTCAACCCGCCTGCGCTCTCACGAAACCGCCACCCCGCTGCTGGCCGGGCATCCCGGCGCGCACGTCATGGCTTTCAGGGAATTTGACGAAATATGGGCCGGAGACTGCGAAGGCATGCTGTACAGCGAAATCCGGGCAAAAATGCCTGAAATCACCGCCGGGCGTAATGCCGACAAATACACCTATGCCTATCCCAACGGTGAAAGCTACGCCATGCTGCGCGAACGCGTGCAGCGCGGTCTGCGGCGCGCCCTGTTTCTTGCCGGTGACACGCCGCTTGTCATTGTGGGGCATCAGGCCGTCAACCGGGTACTGCTCTCCCTTTTTCTGCAGCAACGCAGTGAGGACATACCCTATATCTATATACCGCAAAGTCAGTATTATCATATAAGTATGACCCCTCGGCGCAAGGTTTTTGAACGCATTCCCTATCAACCGTGTCCTGTCGAAAACGACATCTCCCGGCAGTCTGAGGCGCTGTGATTCCATACCTATATTCGCCTATCTGGCGATAATAACAAATTTTATTGTGCGACAGGGCATGGCCCTGCGAATGCCGGCGTGGCTTGCACTACGACATAACACTCTGCAAGGACTGCGATTCCAAGCCTCATTCTGGCGCCACGCACCCTTAAGAACCTGTCTTATCTGCCGTTAGGACTTATTGTATATACGAATACATTTCCCGCTTGTGCGCAGACGCATAAAAACTGAGGTAATATCATGAAATTGCAGGCAAAACTTCTGGTTGGTTTCCTTTTTTGCGCATGTCTTACGCTGGTGACAGGCCTTTTTGCCAGCAGCAGACTGCATCAATTGGCTGAAGCCGACACTTTTTTATATGAAAAAGCCACCATGCCTATGGAAGACCTGCTGAAAATGACGGAAGGGTTTCAACGCATCAGACTGAATCTTCTGGATTTTGTTACCACAGAAGTTCCTGCCATGCGCGAACGCTCCAGAAACCTCATCCAGCGGCTCCGCACTGAAATTGATGCCAGCAGCGCCAAGGTGGAAACTACCCTACTTTCCTCACACGATCACGAAGTGTTTGCGGAATATAAAGTCCGCCGCCAGGAATTCAGGGCAGCAACGGACGAAATCACGACCATGGTCGACGCAGGAAAACGCAGCGAGGCATATGACTACCTGAGCGGCAGGGGCAGAGAGATAGCCACTGCCTACCAGCAGGCCATTCACGACCTGGAGGCTTCCAAAGTAGAGCAGGGCAAATCTTTATCCGACAACAATAGCCTGTTGGCCGATTCGTCCAGCAGGCTCTTGTATGTGGTCATGGGCTTCGGCGTTCTGCTTTCCATTGCCATGGGCCTTCTGCTCACCCGTAATATCATGCGCCAGCTTGGCGAAGACCCCGGCTACCTGGCCCAGGTTGCTGGCGAGATTGCCAACGGCAACCTCAATGTGGCGTTCAGGGCGCAAAAAGTGGCCGGCGGCGTGTACCATGTGATGCAGAACATGGTTGGCACCATGAAGGAAAAAATTGCCGAAGCCGAGGAAAAAAGCGCTGAAGCGGCCCGCCAGGCCGAACAGGCCAATATCGCCACCCAGGAAGCACACGCCGCCAAGGCCGCCGCAGAGCACGCCAAGGCCGAAGGCATGCTGCAGGCCGCGCAACAGCTTGAAGGAGTGGTGGATATCCTGACCTCGGCATCAGAAGAGCTTTCGGCCCAGATCGAACAGTCCAGCCGTGGCGCGGACGAACAATCCCAGCGCGTGAGCGAAACGGCCACCGCAATGGAAGAAATGAACGCCACCGTGCGCGAGGTTGCCAGCAATGCCGGACACGCCTCGGAAATGTCGGGGCAGGCTCATCTGCAGGCGCAGGAAGGTGCTGCCATTGTGTCCCGCGTGGTGCAGGGCATCAATGAAGTGTCACGGCAAAGCATGGAAATAAAGCAGGATATGGACACTCTGAGCCGCCAGGCCGAAGGTATCGGCCAGATCATGAGCGTCATTTCAGACATTGCCGACCAGACCAACCTGCTGGCCCTCAACGCCGCCATTGAAGCGGCCCGCGCCGGCGATGCCGGACGGGGCTTTGCCGTGGTGGCAGACGAGGTGCGCAAGCTGGCCGAAAAAACCATGACCGCCACCCACGAAGTGGGCCAGGTTATCAGCGGCATTCAGGAAGGAACCCGCAAGAGCGTGGCAGGGGTGGACATTTCCATCGGCACCATTCAGGAGGCCACGAGCCTCGCCAACCAGTCCGGCGAAACCCTGCACAGCATTGTGTCCCTGGTAGACCAGACCAACGATCAGGTGCGCTCCATTGCCACGGCCAGCGAAGAGCAGTCCGCCGCCAGCGACGAGATCAACCGCTCCGTGGAGCAGGTTGCGGCCATTTCCAGCCAGACGGCCACCGCCATGACGCAGGCCGCGCAGGCCACGGCTGAACTGGCGCGGCAGTCGCAGGTGCTCCAGAGTCTTATTAATGACATGAAGGCTGAAGGCAGCGCCGCGTAATAGCTTTATTTTATACGATATCAACCCTGAAAATCGCTCCGCCGGCTGCGTGAGCAAAGGCATTGCCGGCTGCGGCGTAATGCTGTTCAGCCACGCAGCCACAACGAGGCGGGCAGCGTGAAAACGCCGGGAACAGAACGTCCTCAAAGCTAGAGAGCATTTTAACTTTGAAAAAGTGTAAATGCTCTAACGCTGCACGAAAGTGCAGCGCGCCACAATGTGGCGTGGATTCAGCCGAAAATCGCACTTTTCGGCTGAATGAACACTTTGAAATGTGAAG
>NZ_JBAIYR010000029.1:0-15370 GCF_036763145.1 Desulfovibrio sp. 1188_IL3213
CAACTCATCCAGCTCAACCTGCTCGGTTCGGCGTCTCTGGAAGAACTCCTGAATCCACGACGGCGAAGAAAAGATAATCTTCAACATCTCAGCCTATTAGAATTGGGTGCTTAGCCGGACAGCAATGATAACAAACAACGCACTTGAGGCAAGGAATAGTCGACGAATCATTTTTTTTAGTGAAATTATCCCCGCGCGTTGCCAGGGGCAGATCTGTGGGAAAATTTTATGGTTTTTGACCGTATACCGGCTGATTATAAAAGTTGCTTCCCGTGCGTAACGTTCGTCATGCGCCGTAAAACCGTGTCTCGGGCGTAATGTCTCAGCCATAAAACACCCTGAAAAAGACATCCGGAACGCGCGGTTTGAATGTCAAAGGGGCAGCAGGCCGCAGTCGGCGGGTGCAGGCGCCTGCGCGTGTAAGGCACGAGCCTGCGCATGTTTGCGGCAACTCGGCCACAGAAAGCTCCAGCCAGTATACATCCGATCGGATGTCTGCGCCACGAAGAAACAATGCAGAAAAAGGCGGCAGATATTTTTATATATCATGTGAAAATAATCGTGCGCCATATTTATAAATCTTCAAATATATATTAAATAAATATGATTTTATAGAAAAAAATTGTTCAGTATTCACGATTAAAAAAATACCGCTACCGAGTTGCGCCATAAAATCATCATATGTACTCACATGAAATTAAAAATCCATTTTATGGCGCAATTTTTTGCGGAGCACACTGTCCTTTGCCTGGATATGGACAGCGGTTTATTTCTGTCATCTCAATAACTGGAGGGCATATGAGTTGTAGGCGTGTGTTGTTCCTGCTCGCTGTACTGCTGTTGCAGGCAAGTGGCGCATGGGCGCAGGAAGAAGGAGCCACGGAAGTTTTGTTGACGCCGCTTGAGATGACAGAGCCAAAAAATACCATCGACCATATCACCCAGACGGATATGGAAAGAAAAACGGCCCTTAATCTGTGGGAGGCCCTCAGGGGGGTGCAGGGCGTATACTTGCAGACATCAGCAGGCCGTAACGAGGGAACCATCAGTATACGAGGCTCAAATCGCTACCAGGTGGGCATGTATATCGACGACATTCCTGTAGCTACTGCGTACCGTAATGAGTGGGACTACAATAACACCCTGACCTATGGCCTTGAGTCGGTTGACGTATCAAAAGGATACAGCTCGCCCTTGCTTGCAAGCAACAACAACCTGGCCGGCGTGGTGAACCTGCGTACCGCCAAACCCAGAAAAGAATTTGAATTTTCCGCAAAGTACATGAATTTTTTTGACCGGAGGATGCACGATCAGGGCAGAATGGTTGCCGCCAGCATCGGCACGCGGCAAGACCTCTATTACCTGAAGGGTACCTTTGTTTATGACAAGCAGGACTTTTTTACCCTGCCCGAAGGCTTTGACGCCGCGCCCCAGCAGGGTACGGGCCGCCGCAAAAACTCCGACCACAAGAACATGAGCGCCAACATCATCGGCGGCTGGACGCCCACTGATGATGTGGACATCATGGTGGGCTATATGCGGCAAAGCTTTAAGAAAGGCCAGCCCTTTGACGCTGCCCAGTACCGCCCCGGCCCTGACGGCAAGCAGGCGTATCCCTTTCAGCGCTCGTGGTACTGGCCGGAATATGAAACCAGCCGCCTTTATACCAATGCCAATTTCAATCTGAGCAGGCAGGCCCATCTCAAGGCCGTGGTGTATTACGACTCGCATCAGGACAAGTCCGAAAGCTATACCGACATCACCATGACCAAAAGGGACTATCCTGATAAAAAGTACGACCAGTATACCGTCGGCGGGCAGTTGGCCTTTGACTATACGTTCAATGCGGCCAACAAGCTTGCGCTTTCTGCCGGCTACCGCATTCTTTCTCATAAGGAATACAATGATTATGCGGTATTTGACGACAGAAGCGTCCCCGCGAAGCAGAAAAAGAAAAAGGCCGACATTGGCGACGAACTGGATGAGCACATTTCAGAGGGCTACTGGGACTTTGGTGCGGAATACACCCTCAAGCCCATTGAGCGTCTGACCCTTGTTTTCGGCACGAGCCTCAGCACCATGACGCCCATGACCCTTGAAAGCCGTGACCATAACACCGGCGACATGCATTCTTACAAAAACGGTCTGGACGACACCAAGAGTTTGTTCAACTACCAGGTAGGAGCGTTTTACGATCTTACCGAACGGCACGAAATTTTTGCCACCTTTGCCAAAAAGTCCCGCTTCGCCACCATGCGTGAACGATATTACAGAAACGGTGACACTCCCGCCAATCCGGACCTGAATCCCGAACACGCCTACCATTATGAACTTGGCTACAAGGGTCTTGTGAGCGATTGGCTCAAACTCAACACCAGCGTGTATTACAGTGATGTGAGCGACATGATCACGTCCAAGGGGCCCAAGGGGGCCATGTATTTTGAAAACCTCAACAGGGCCACGTTTTACGGTTTTGAGGCAGGGGCAGAGGCCGTTATAAACCAGTACCTCAGCGCGGGTGGTGTGTTCAACTACATGCGTTGGGATAACTGCACCAATGACGAAAAACTCGCCCAACTGCCGGAAATAACCAGCACTATTTATGCTGTTGTTTCCCCTGTGGAAGGGCTTTCCGTCATTCCCCAAGTCAATATCAGCAGCGGATTTTACTGGAGCACTACCGCTGAAGACGGGCCGTACAGAAAATCTCCCAACTTCGCCACCGTGGATATAAAGGCGGTGTATGACATCACCAGGAATTTTTCGGTGGAAGCGGGCGTGAGAAACCTTTTTGACCAGGAATATGCGTACAGCGCCTATTATCCGGAACAGGGCCGGAACTTCTTTGTGGGCGTGAGCGCCAATTTCTAGAGTGTTTTCACTTTGAAGCGCTTGCTTAACGGCGAATAACCGCTGCTTCAGCCGTTGCTTTTGCGTGTGACGGCTGAAGCGCATCCGCTGCATTGTCGCGCGGAGCCTGCTTTTCTGGCGGCCTCGCGCCCAAGCGGAAGCGAAAAGATTCCTGAAGTGAGCTTGCAAAGCACTGCACAGAATATCCGGCCATGTCCGTGGCAGGATACGTTGGTCGGGCGTTGCCGCCGCCCGACCGGCTTTCGGAGCGGCCCGCCAAAGGATGGTGCGTATGCGGATCAGATTCATGACCCTTGGGCTGCTTTTGCTGCTTGTCATGCCTTTTTGCGCAAGCGTTGCCGCAGGCGATTCCGCGGCGTCCGGCAGCGGGGGGCGTGCGGAGGGCGTGCGAAGCATCTATTGCGCCACCCCGCCTTCCACGTTCACGCTGTACGCCTTCGCGCCGGAACTGCTGGCAGGCTGGAATACGCCTCTCCGTGATTATGAGAAAAAATTCATTCCTGCCCGCTACCATAACCTGCCGGTTTTGGGCGGCTGGTACGGCCAGGGTTTTATCCCTGACAGAGAAATGCTGCTCGCCAGCGGCATCAAAAAGGCCTTTTACCTTTCTATGGGCGCTCACGACAGCCTGCCCATCGAACAGACATTGAGCAGCCTGGGCATGCAGGTGACCAGCGTTCCCGGTTCAAGGCTGGCGGACATGGCTCCCTGTTTTCTGGCTATGGGCCGGGCCTACGGACGTGAAGAGCGTGGGGCTGCTCTGGCCGCGTATGCCACGCAGACGCTTGAAAAAGTATCCCGCGTCATGCAGGAACTGCCTCGGGAACAATGGACAAGAGTGTATGTAGCTCTTGAGGCTGACGGCCTGGCGTCCATCTGCCGTCAGTCAAGAAGGGCAGAGGTATTTGCCGCTGCCGGGGCCGTAAGCGTGCACGATTGCCCGCCCGGAGCGGAAGAAGCTTTTTTGCGCGTTACCTTTGAGCAGTTGATGACCTACGACCCTGAGGCCATTCTTGTTTTTCATCCGGCGCTCATGCGCCGTATTCCCACGGACGCCAAGTGGGCCGCCCTTTCCGCAGTGCGCGATGGCAAAGTGTATTTTATCCCGCGCGGGCCGTTCAGCTGGCTGGAGCGTCCTGCCACCTACATGCGTCTGCTGGGCGTACAATGGCTTGCAAACAGGCTGCATCCCGACCTCTACCCGGTGGACATCAAGGCAGAGAGCAGGGACTTTATGAAACTTTTTTTCAACCTGGACCTTGACGATACCCAGGTGAACGATCTCTTCGAGCCTTATGGCACATTCTAAAAAAATTTTGCTTTTGCTTGTCCTGCTTTTGCTGGCGGCCATTATATTTGCTCTGCCCCTGGGGCGTTATCCGCTGGGCCTGGGCGATCTTTGCCGCAGCCTGCTGGACGCATGGGCGGGACGCCCCTTGAGCGAAGAGCAGGGCAGGCAGCTTTTTCTTTTTTTTGACCTGCGCCTGCCGCGCATCGGTTCCGCCATGCTGGTGGGGGCCTGTCTGTCCGCTTCGGGTACGGTATACCAGAACATGTTTCAGAACCCTCTTGTGTCGCCGGGCATACTGGGGGTGCAGCACGGGGCTGCTTTTGGCGCGGCCATAGGCATCGTGTTTTTTTCTTCCTGGCCGTTGACGCAGGCTTTTTCCTTTGCTGGCGGCGCGCTGGGCGTGGGCCTTTCTCTCTTTTTTGCGTGGCTCTATCCCAGGGCGCGTTTTCTGGCGCTGGTGGTGGGCGGGCTTGTAAGCAGTTCGTTTTTTGTGGCCCTGACCTCGCTCGTGCAATACGTGGCCGACCCCAACCGGCAATTGCCGGAGCTTGTGTACTGGCTTATGGGTACGCTGTCCCGCACGGAACCGCATCAGCTTGTCTGGAGCGCTCCTCTCATGCTGGCGGGCCTGATTTACATCTGCCTCAACGGCAAGGCGGTCAACGCCCTCGCCATGGGAGACGATGAAGCCCGTACACTGGGAGTACAGAGCATGGGCATGAAGCTCCGCCTTATCGGGGCGGCCACGCTTGTCTGCTCGCTTACCGTGGTGCTTGCCGGAGTCATCAACTGGGTGGGGCTGGTCATTCCGCATGTCATGCGTTTCATCAGCGGGCCGGACAACAGGGTGGGGCTTGCGGCGTCAGCCCTGGGCGGCGCGCTTTTTGTGCTGCTTACAGACACGCTCATCCGGTCGGTCTGGACGGTGGAACTGCCGCTGGGCATTGCCACATCGCTCATCAGCATGCCGCTTTTCGCCTTCAGCCTGTGGTACGACTGGAAACGGCGATGATAGAAATCAACAACCTTACCGTCAGCTATCATGGCGCCCCGCCGGTGCTGAAAAACATTTCTTTGCGCGTGGACAGGGGCGAAGTAGTCAATGTGCTCGGCCCCAACGGCTGCGGTAAAACCACGCTGCTCAGGGCGCTTCTTGGGCTTTTGCCCGTTCCGCCCGGCAGTGTCGCGCTGGACGGCTGCCCGCTGGAAAAAATTGGGCGGCGTGATCTGGCCCGCAGCCTTGCCTATGTGCCGCAGCAGCATACTGGCGTTTTCGGCTTTCAGGTGCAGGATGTGGTGCTTATGGGCCGCACGGCACGCAGTCCCTGGCTGCGCTTTTCCGCAGAAGACCGTGAGCGGGCCATGCACGCCCTTGAAAAAGTACGCCTGACCCATCTGGCGGCCAGATCGTATCTGGAACTTTCCGGCGGGCAACGTCAGATGGTGCTGATAGCGCGCGCCCTGGCGCAGGATTGCGCGGCGCTTGTCATGGATGAGCCTGTTACCGGCCTGGATTATGGCAATCAGTTTCATCTACTTGACCTTATTGGCGAACTGGCTTCATCTGGCCCGGCCATTCTGCTCACCACGCACCACCCGGAACAGGCCGTTTATCTTGGCGGGCGGGCTGTGCTTTTGAAAGACGGCATGCTGGTGGCGGATGGGCCGGTGGTTTCTGTCATTACCGAAGAACAGGTGCGCAGGCTTTACGATCTGCCGCCCAGGGCCGAGGTTTGGATGCGTCTGACCGGGACCAGTACAGCATGAAACGTCAAGGTGCTGACGAAAAGTTCCTCAGCATGCCCAAGGCTGAACAGGTGGGGGAAAAAGCGGTATTTTTCGGCAACAGGGCGTTTTTTTTGCTTTCCTTGACACTGCACGCTGCTGCCATCGCAGCCTTGTGGTTTCTGGCTGTTCCTGCGCCGGGCGCGGGGCAAGGCGCGGGGGCAGGCGAGTACATCACGGTGAGCCTGCTGGCCGGGTTGCCGGGTGATTCCGGTAATGCGGACGCTTCAGCCTCATGGCCCGATGCCGACGAAGCCTCCGCCTCCACATCCGCCACTGCCGACAAGGCCGTTGAGTCTGAGGCTGTCATACCTGCCCCGGATACTGTTCAGAACGCTGATTCCCGACTGAAAGAGCCAGAGGTCGCCCCGACCGGAGAATCTGTTCCGACCGAAGCAATTCCCGTGCGCAAGCCAAAGCCCGAACAAAAAGTCAAGCCCAAAGCCAAGCCCAAAGCCGAGAGCCGGAAGCCTGAAAGCCGGAAGTCCGAAAATGCAACCGCAGAACATATTTCACCCAAACATGTGCGACAGGCCCCTCAAAAGCAGGGGCAGCAGGACGGAAAATCCCCGGGCCTGGGGCATGAACAGGGGGGCAACGCGGCAGGGCGCAGCGGGCAGGCCGGAGAAAAGGGAGGCGCAGGCGCGGAAAACAGCGCTGCCGGACAGGGAAGTTCCGCCGGATATCTGAAAGGAAATTACGAATACATCAAAAAGCGCGTCAGGCAGTATCTGGTTTACAGCCCGCAGGCCAAGCGTATGGGCATTCAGGGGCTGGTGACTGTATCTTTTACCATACAGCAGGACGGCCGGGTCAGGGATATTGCGGTGAGCAAAAGCAGTGGCTACGCCCTGCTGGACGAATCCGCCCTTGAGGCGGTTCGCAGTGCGGCGCCGTTTGCCGCGCCGCCGGAGCCTGCGCGCGTAATCATGCCCGTGCAGTTCAGCCTGAGGTAGTGAGGTGGTCATGTTTTTTACAAGAATCCTGCTTTTTTTTCTGCTGTTTTGCTCCGCTGTTCCCGCCCTTGCGGACATAAAAATATTTATCACCAATGATGTTCACGGCTACGTGGCTGACAGCCCGGAAAAAAAGCACATCGGCTATGCCCGGCTCAAGGCCTTGGCCGATGGCGCGCGTGCCGGGGGACATACGGTCTTTATCCTGGATGCGGGAGACGCTTTCAGCGGCAGCGCGTATGCGCAGAAGGACAAGGGGCGCTCGGTGGCAAAGCTTATGGGGCAGGTGGGTTATCGCGTGCTCACGCCGGGAAATCACGCCTTTGATTATGCCGCGTCTGAAGGGCCTTTGCACTATGGCAATGAACTGCTGCGTCTGGTGCGCGAGAACAGCCGGGACAAGGTTGACGCCGTGGCCGAAAACCTCGCGTACCAGGGAAAAGATACACCGGGCATGGTCACAAAACCCGTGGTTATCCATGATGAAACAGCAGAAAATGAACATGGCCTGCGCGTCATTGTCACCGGCGTCATCACGCCGTACTCGGTGAAACCCGCTATGCGCGACGTGCTGAAGAACTATGACTTCGGGCTGAAGTCCACTGCCGAGGCCACAAAAAACGCCGTTCTTGAGCGGCTGCAGCATGCTCTTGCGCCGTACAATCGCCCGGAAGATATTGTCATAGTGCTCAGCCATCTTGGGCATGCAGGGCCAAAAGGCGACAAGGAAGGGCGCATCACCGGGCCTGATGTGGCCGCCGTACCCAACGTGGATTTTGTGGCGGACGGCCACAGCCATCAGGCCGTGGCTCCAAGCCGTGAGTATGGGGCCATATATGGCAACGGCGGGCGTTATCTTGAGCATTTTATGGAGATCACCCTTGACGGCAAGGGGGGCCACATGGCCCTAAAATCCTATGGTGATGTGGCGGGCGTTGCGCCTGACAAAGATATGGCGGAAAGCATACGGCAGCTTGATGCCGTATGGGGCTTCGAGGAAATTCTTTTCACGTCTCCCGATGACAAGGTTTTCAGTGACCGGCGCTTGCGAAAGGACAGTACGCCCCTGGGCCGGCTTATTTGCGAAGGCATGGCAAAGGCCACCGGTTCTGCCGTAGCCCTGCACAATCCTGGCGGCATTCGTGCGGGTTTGCCTGGCGGGCCTGTGCGTCTGCGTGATCTGCACGATGTTTTGCCCTTTGGCGACACCCTGATCACAGCCGACATGACGGGCAGCCAGATAGCCGCGGCAGTCATGCGTGGCGCGGGACATGGCGGACGTGGTTTGCCGCAGTTTTACGGGCTTGACGTCTGGGCCTGGAGGGGGGAGGGCGGTGGCCTGCATGTGGTCGGGCTGTGCCTCGCGGGCGGAAAGCCTTTGCAGCCGGACCGGACATACCGGGTGGCTCTCAACGGTTTTATGGCCCGCAATATGGATTTGCCCGCGAAAACAGATCACGGAACACTGGTGGATGTTTTGGAAAAACAGTGGAAAAAGGGCGTTGATGCCGAAGCCCTGCGGGCAGGCAAAAATCTGTATGTTTTTCCTGACAAGGCTGCGGCGGAGGCGGCCTGGCAGGCCGGAACCCGCTAGACAGTGTCGTCACGAGCGCCTTTCCCGGTATCTCTGCGTCGAACTTCGCCTTTTATTCCGGTCGAGTACCATAAGAGTACACTCTCTGCATAAAAGGCTCGTTCTCCTTGATATACCAAGAAAATTCATCTCGTGACGACACTGTCTAGATGTAGTGTTTCTATAGGTTGTTCACCCTCCCCAAATCGGTAAAGCTGGAGTTACCAAACAACAGCAAACCGAGTGAGGGAAAGGGTGAACAACCTATAGAAACACTACATCTAGTGATATTTTTGGTGGGGCGTAGGTTGGCGGGGCTTTGGGGCTGTCGCGGACGTTAGCGCCGTGAGCGGCAGAGGGGGAGGGTGCGGTCAGGCTGGAAGATTTAACGTGACGGTTTTCAGGCAGGTTCGGATTCGTTGGTGAGGCCTTCCGGCAGAATTACGGGCCTGTGATCGTGTGAAATCCCCTCACTGTCGTGGTTTGGGCGGCCTGCGCGGCGGCCGCGTTACCGTCAGGCCGTTCTGGCAGACAGTTCTGGTTATGGCCTTTTTCGCCTATACGGCCCAGAACATGATGGCAACCTTGGACTGTACGCTTTCATGCACCCGGCCGTCACGGCTGATCTCCGCCAGCGCACGGGTCAGGCTTTCTTTTTGCTGTCCGGTAAGCGGCCCCATGCTTTCAAAAAAGCGCAGATACATCAGTTCCGCCTCTTCAAGACTGCTGTCGCTTTCCCAGGCCCGATCCATATATTCCACTTCGGGGTAGTGGCCCATAAGCCAGAGCAGATTGAAGGCGCAGTAAAAACTGCGGCTTATGCGCTCTTTGTGTGCGTCCCAGTCTACCAGCGCCTTCAGGCGGTCGCGAACCGAGTGGCGGGTGTCAACCTGGCTTATCATGCAGCAGTAGCCGCAGGAGGCGGCGATCATTTTTTCCAGAGCTGCCCGGTCATTGACTGCCGGAGTTCTGGAGGCAAGAACCAGTTGGAATTTTTTTCTCCAGCCCAGGCTGTCCAGATCCGCCTTGCCCCAGTCCAGCACCTGAAAATGCGCGTTGGCGCAACCGTCCCGTGCGGCGTTTTCTTTCGCCAGCTCAACCATTTTGGAAGAAAGGTCAAAACCCTCAACGCTCCCCGCCAGTGGGGCCATTTCCAGCGCGTGACTGCCGGGGCCGCAGCCAATATCAAGCACGGCCCCCGAAGGGGCAAGCTGTGCCTTGCGGGCGATATGCCCCACAAGATGACGCCGGTGCTCACGCGAGGCATCGCGCCGCACATGGTCGTTGAACGAAGGCGCGCGTTTGTCCCAAAAATCTGCAGCACCGGCGCGTTCCGGCTGGTAGTTAACCCAAAGATCTTCAAAAAGACGAGTAGTTACAGACATGATTCAGCCACCATATTTACCTTTCGGCCACCTTGCGAAAAGATGGCTTCACAATCGTCATCTTTGAGGGCGGCGGCTACTCCCGCAGCATCAACCACAATCAGGCCCGAAAGCGAACTTAACCCGTGGGCGAAAAGCAGGGGATTCATAGGGGTGCTGGGACCAACCAGGCAAACCCTGGCTTTCGGGGTCAACTCCAGCAGCCTTGTAATGGTTTTGTTGATAAAAGTCGTGCCGGTAATAAAAACAAGATCCTGATGCGGCAAAATATATTCCGCTGCTGTGTCAGGAAAATCTCCCGGGCGAGGCTGGCGCTCAAGAATGGAAAGCTCACAACGCTGCCGCAAATGGGCAAGACCGGGGAAATGTCCGATAACGGCCACTTTTTTATCTTTTGCCTCTGAAAGAAAAAAGTCAAACGCATTTCCGTGGTAGCGGTCCAGCGCCGCATGCAGGGGGCTTTGCTTTACAAGGGCCAAGGTGTTGTTGGCGGCGTTCAGGGCGGCAAGACCGATGGAGGCGGCGTTGAAATCCCACGATTTGACCTGTTCCGCCACCTGGCGCAAAGGTTGCCCCACAATGTCGTAACGTGACTGGCAGGAGTCGGGCATGGCCTGAGCAGGGGGAAAATGCTGCGCCAGCCCTATGCCGCCGCTGTCTGACTCCACCATGAGCCAGTGCTTGCCGTAGGTAAATGATTTGACCCGGGCGGTGTCAGATACGGAATCAAGCAGGGCGTCATATAAAAACCAGCGGTCAGTCATGGCAGACCTCAAGGGGGCGGTAGTAGGCTCCGTGGGCGCAGGCACGGCAGTATGCCCTGCCGTCTTGCACAACTTCCTTGCAGTCCAGCACGTCCTCGCCACAGGCGGCGCAGGCGCAGACGCGAACAGGCGGGCCGGGCTGTTCGCCTTCCGGCAGGTCGATCTGCACCTCTTGCCATGAAAAAATATCATCGTCAGTGTATTTTTCCCAAAAGGTTATTTGTTCCTGTTTGGGGGCATGGTGGGGAGGGCGGTCGGATGTGGTCACGCACACCCTGACAGCGCGGCCGCTTTTAAGGTCAAGAAAAGACATGGCGGTTTTGCCGTAACCATAAACCTTGACACGCCTGCGTCCCAGGGTCACGCCTGTGACCACATAAGCGGCGTCAGCCACGCAGCGGTCTGTTTCCAGAAAGATAACCAGGTCCCGCAGGTCGTCTTCAGGCTTCAGGTCAAGCAGGTGCAAGGCCATAAGGGCCATGCGGATGCCCAAAATCTGCCCGCTGCAAATATGACCGTGGTACTTCTCAGCCTTTTCAAGAAATGGTGTGATGTTTGTCATGGTCTTAGTGTAGTGTTTATGTGTGATATTTTCTAAAAATGTATCCGTAGTTGTAAATTGTGTCAATGTATTGCCTGATCATATAGTGTATTTATTGTGTTATTATGGAATACTTCATAACTACACATTTATGATGCAGCTTCAATAGTCACGCTTTTACATTAACCGATACTATTGACATTATGTTCGCCATGTCTTTCATCTTTGTCAATTTTATAATTGCAGAATCTGGCGTGGACATGTGGGCAATGGTGCTGTCGGAGGGTAACCGCTCGGCCAGGGCCGGAAGGCACGCCCCCAAAAAAGACCTCTCTCCGTCAATCGGAGAGAGGTCTTTTTTGGGGGGGCCTGGGAAGGGCTTACAGGTCTTTGTGCGCTGTCGCCAGAGCGGCTGCTGCTTGTGTGGGAGTAGCCACCAGTAGCAAGCGCTCTGCGCTTGCGCTGCCAGGCATCGTGAGGGGCGCTGTAACGTCCTGAAAATTGGCAAGGATAAAATATTTCTCTTGGGACGCCGACATGACGGCGGCAGATGTGGCAGACTGCGGGCAGCAATGACATCAGCGTCCGCATGGCCCGGATCTGGCGAAAAACGATAAGGTCTTCGCCAAATCCGGGCTATTTGCCGTGGGGCTGCCGTGCGGCAGTTACGACATCACGCCTGTTTCGCGGTAACCGTGTCCTCGTCCATATCGTCTTCCATAATTGCCTGCGGCAGTTCGGGTGACCTGTTCAGTTCCCGGCGCAGCTGTTCCTGATCAAGCTTGCCGGTTATTTTGGCAATGGTGATGGAGGCCACGCCGTTGCCGACCAGGTTGGTCAGGGCACGCGCCTCGGACATGAAACGGTCGATGCCGAAGATGATGGCGAGGCTTTCCGGGGGGATGCTGCTTACAGAGCTGATTGAGCCGGCAAGCACGATAAAGCCGCCGCCGGTGACGGCCGCCGCGCCCTTGGAGGAGATGATAAGGATAATGAGCAGTGTAAGCTGGTCGGCCGTTGTCAGTGCGGTATTGGTGGCCTGTGCCAGAAAGATGGCCGCCATGGTCAGGTAAATGGCTGTTCCGTCAAGGTTGAAGGAATAGCCCGTGGGAATGACCAGATCGACCACGCTCTTTTCACAGCCTGCTTTTTCCATCTTGTAAAGCATGTTGGGCAGCACGGATTCAGAAGAAGACGTGCCGAGCACGATGAGCAGTTCCTCTTTGATATAGCGTATAAACTTGAAAATATTGAAGCCGGAGTAGGTGGCTACAGCGCCGAGGACGATAATGACGAAAAGAAGGCTGGTGAGGTAGAAGCAGAGGATCAGTTCACCCAGTGAGACAACGGATCCAAGCCCCTCCTTGCCGATGGTGAAGGCCATTGCGCCGAATGCGCCCACGGGGGCGACGCGCATGATGATGTTGATCAGTTTGAAAAGCGCTTCCGAAAAACTCTTGATAAAATCAAGCACCAGCTGACCTTTTTCACCGCTGAAATTGAGGGCAAAGGCAAACAGGATGGCTATCATCAGCACCTGGAGTATTTCGCCGCTGGTAAAGGCCGAAACAAAGGTGCTGGGGATGATGTTCATGAAAAAGCCAGTAAGCGTCTGATCCTTGGCTTTGCTGGCATACTGGTCGGCAAGTCCTTTGGCGCTGGCGTCAAAGGTGTTGACGTCAATGTTCATGCCTGCGCCCGGCTGCGCAATATTGACGACGATCATGCCGATCACGAGAGCCAGCGTAGTCATGGCCATGAAGTAGACAAGAGACAGCCCGCCGATCTTGCCGACGGCCTTCAGGTCCTGCATGCCCGCAATGCCGGTAACGACGGTACAGAAGATCAGCGGGGCGATGATCATTTTGATGAGTTTGATGAAGCCGGACCCCAACGGCTGCATTTTTACCGCCAGTTGCGGATAAAAATGTCCAAGCAAAATGCCGATGAAAATTGCAATCAAAACCTGGACGTAAAGAATCTTCAGATATTTCAGCATAAATCCACCTTTGGCTTGAGCATAGGCAAGCGCAAACGACTGAAAGCTGCAATGGGTGCAGGGCAAGCCTGCGGCCTTAGAGCATTTTCATTTTGAAATTGCTCTGACGACTGCGTGAGTAAGCGCAATTTATTTGCGCTGTTAAGTGCTGAAGCGAGCGTGCTTTAAACTTTGAGAATGGGCATTCTCAAAGTTAATCTGCTCTGTGTGTGCCAAATGTCAGCACAGAATGTCGTCATCAAGGTCGGCAAGACAGAAAACTGCCTGCCGCAAGTGCGTCGGCGGTATTGCTCAGGCCGTGGGGGCGCGGACAGGAGGAGGGCTTTCCTGGAAATTGCGCTTGTCCGGCAAGTGGAGGTTGCTTACCGGGACAAGTCTTCCGGGGTTGGCGTAGGGAATGGCTTGGAGAAAGCAGGAGATAAGCTGGTCAGGTTGCGAAGAGTTGCTGGCGTCAGGCTTGACCCTTTCAGGCAGTATGGCGCCAAGGCGCAGCGGTCCGCTCGGGGCAAGCTCCGCCTCATTGGGCAGTCCGGTATGAAGCGTGGATTGAAGGCTTTGTTCCGACAGAAAAGGGGTGGCGGAGTGCAGGACGGATTCGTGAAACGCACCCAGAGCATAGGCTCTGCCTGCGCCCAGTTCTTTTCCCCATTCCATGTGAAGGGCGGCTATAAAAAGAATCAAAAGAAGGGTGGTTTTTTTAAGCATTGTGTACCCTTTCAATGATTTTTCAATGCGCCATTTTTATTTTATAATGTTGAGCTGACAACATGAATATTTTTTGTATGGTGTATGATAAGAGCATACGTTTGTATTTTTGTGCAACTAAATCCTTTTTTTCACCTGGTTGCTGTGCAACGAAGGAAATGATTGTATCTTCATGATATAGCTAAAAATAAAATTTTTAATAATTTACATGTTGTTTTAATTGGTTTTTTTATTCCTGAATGGAGCATTGATATGCATCTTGAGGTGTAGCTTTTGCGGCTCTGCTAGCTGTTTGTGCAATCAATAAATGTCCATATGCATAGTAGTGTGACCTGTGATTGATGATGTATGGGCGCCAGATGTGACTGCCCTTGATGTTTTTATATCATGTTGTTTTTATAAGTATTTTTTTGCGATACCCAATGCAAGGCCGGTGTTGTGTTCAATCTTTGGCCGCAACATTGGCGTTCAGATGCTTTCTGAGTATGACCAATAAAATGGCTACGGGCAGTGGATTTGCCTGGTCGGAAAAATTGCGGATGCCGGAGGCTTTTGGGGCATCAGGTTCACGCTTTGCGTAAACGGCGGGAGTTGCGAGATATGCTGAGTGTGATTTTTTGTAATACGTAATTTACAAAAGTAATACAGGGCCGTAGGTTTTTTTCTGTCGTCCCGTATTATTCACAAAGCCGCTTGCCATGCAGCGGCTCTTTGCAGCAGGCATGCTGCTGTTTTTTTCCTGCCGTAGGGTAGTTTTTTTACAATCATTGGTGTTACATCTTTGAAAAAAAATAACACCAAGCTGAAGCCGATGCCTGCTCAACGCTGCTTCACTGCCCAGAGGGCGGGGCGCGAAGCTGAAACAGCAAGGCCCCGGCACATAAAAGCCGGGGCCTTGAAAAAAAGCGGAAATGCGGAGGCGGCTACTGGTCTACCCTGATATCCAGCGACATTTTGTCCTTTGAAAGGATGTAGCGCGTGTGCGCCGGTTTGCCGGAAAGGTCGATAACCACTCTTGTTTTATCCGCAAATTTTCCTAGACGCACATTTGTGATCAAGGGGTTTTTGGGAACGCCCGGGGCTTTGACCTGCCATTTGCCTTCAAGGTCGATAACCAGTCTTTCCGGATTGTTCAGCGTCATGCTTTTGTAGTCGATGGGCGCCGTACCCACCAGGCGGACAGTGGCCCCCTTGTCACGCGAAAAAACCACAAAGCGGGTGATCTCAAGCTTTTTAGGGGCGGGCTTTTCCGCTGCCGCGCGCTCCTGCGTTTTCTTTTCGGCTGGTTGCGCCTTTTCAGTGGGCGCTGCCGGAGGCGTTTGCGCGGGCTCGGTATTTTTTGCGCCTGTTTCGGCATGCGGGGTGGCAGGTGCCCGGCTTCGGACTGCATTTCACGCACGATCACTTTCTGGCCGAGCAGGTTTTTCATGCCCTTGGCAGCCATCTGGTCCATCACTTCGCCCATGACGGACGAAGGCGTGATGGGGTAAATAGCCGCCG
>NZ_JBAIYR010000030.1:0-15202 GCF_036763145.1 Desulfovibrio sp. 1188_IL3213
GGAGCAGCGGGTTCGCGTGCATGTGCTTGGGCCGCGCACGCTCAGGGAATATCGGGAGCTTTTGCGCTCCTCTACGGCCTATGTCTACCTGGCCGCGCCCCATGCGCTGACCACCGGCCTGCTGGAGGGCATGGCCTGCGGAACGCTGGTTATCGGCTCTGATACGCCGCCTGTGCGGGAGATCATCCGGGACGGCGTCAACGGTTTTCTGTGCAGCTTCTGGGACGCGGAAGGCATGGCGCGCACTATAGCCGATGCCTTGGAAAATGCCCCCTCGTTGGGACAGGTTCGTGTTGGCGCGCAACAGACCATATTGCGCGAGTTCGATGCTGAAATGCAGACGAGGCGGCTTATGAGCCTTATCCTGCACAGCATGGAGCAGAAGAAAAATGAAGAAAGCGCCGACACATAACGCTTTAGATTTTAAGCCTTAACCCTTCAAAAAAGCCGCGCGTTCCCCAATGTCTTGCCTTTTACCGGCGTCGCCCGACGGCGCACTCCCCCCTCCGGATTGAGCGGCAGGACGGCTGCCAGAGTCAAGGACGTTTACGTCGCAGCATGTTTTTTCCAGCATGCGGCATTTTCGATAGAGCAGATTACCTTTGAGAATATACATTCTCAAAGGTAATCTGCTCTACATCTGGAACGTACATTCCCAAAGGCGCTCTACATCTAGGTGATAAGCATTGCCAGGCGGGCCTCAAATTCGTGCTCGGGTTCAGGCCGGGCATAGTAGTAGCCCTGGGCCTTGAAGCAGCCAAGCCGCATGAGGATGGCTGCCTGCTCGGCGGTTTCGATCCCCTCGCAAATCACTGACATTTCAAGATCCAAAGCCATGCGTATGATATTGCCGAGCACTGTCTGCGCTCTTTGGCCGGGCAGGTCGCGCAAAACAAAGCTGCGGTCGATCTTGATGACATCGGCATTGAGCATTTGCACAAGCCCCAGTGAGGAATAGCCCGCGCCGAAGTCGTCAATGGCGGTCTTGAATCCGTACTGTTTGAGCTGGATGAGACGCAACCAGGCCGCTTCGGGATTTTTCATGATGACGCTTTCGGTTATTTCCACTTCCAGCAGTTCGTGGGGGATGGCGTAGCGGTCGGCTATTTCTGCCAGTTGCCGGGGAAATTCGGGCCGATCGAAATGTACGCGCGAGAAATTGCATGAAACCGTATACAGCGGCAGGTTGCGCAAGCGCCAGCTTTGCATGGCTTTGCAGACCTGGGTGAACACGTGCATGTCAATGTCCATAATCAGGCCGTTGCGCTCGAAAAGGGAAATAAAGCTGTCGGGCATGAGCAGGCCGCGAGTGGGGTGGTTCCACCGCACCAGAGCCTCACTGCCGATAATGGCGCCTGTGCGCATGTCCACCTTGATCTGATACCAGGGAACCAGCTCGCCCTCCTTGAGGGCGGTTTCAAGCCTGCCGTTAAGCTCCTGGTGCAACAGGGCCTCTTGCCGCATATGCTCGTCATAAAGCATCAGACGGGTGCTGCCGTTGCGCTTGGCCTCGCGGCGCGCATAGTTTGCCAGGTCAAGCATGAGCTGTACGTCGCGCCCCTCTGTGCCGCTGACAATGTAGGCTCCGTATACCGTTTTGATCTTGTACGGCATTTCTTCCTTTTGCCGCCAGATGTCCAGGCTTTCATCCATATGGCGCAGCCGCGCCAGCAGCAGTTCCCATCCCTCATAACGCAAAAACAGCGAGTACATGTCGGCCGAAGCACGGGCGCAAAGCTCGCCTTCGGCCACATTGTTTCGCAAAATGTCGCCGTAGGCACGCAACAGGTTGTCCCCACTGGAGAAGCCGAACTGGTCATTGATGGCCTTGAATTGGCTGATATCGCCAAACAGCAGAACATATGCCTTTTTGCCGGTATTTCCGAGAAGTTTGGCACAATCCTGGCGGAATTTGTACAGATTGGGCAGGCCGGTGAGCATGTCACGGTGCAGCAGCATCTGTATGCGTTTATTGCTGCTGGACTTGATGGCGAGGTTGATGCCCATGAGCAGGGTGACAGTGAGAAAAAACAGCATAAGAGCGCTGAAAGCGCTTATGGGATTCTGACTGATGAATTCAGTGAGCGAGGTCTCACGCTGCAGGGGATCGGTGTCGGATGCCATTGCGCCAATGGCCCCGACGGGCAGCGATTGCAGGCCCTTGTCGAGGATGGAGTACAGGCGCAGGTCTGCATGACGCGAAACGCCCATTCTGAGGTTGCTGAAGTACTTGTCCGCCGGATTCACAGACAGGCCCGCATAACGCGGGTCTTTCAGCAGGTGGGCCGCAGCGTACACGTCGGTATAGGTCGTGTCCGCTTCGCCGTTGACGAGCGCGTCAAGGCATTCGGTGAGATTGTCGTAATAGCGCGCTTCTTTATCATTGTTGTCGGCGGCCACCTGGGCAGAGATCAGGCAGCCCCGGCGCAGCGCCATGCGCCGTCCGTTCTGGGGCGAGCCGTCATGGCGGTATACCTGAACCACCGCCGTGCGCATATAGGGCCGTGTGGTGCGTATGCGCAGTTCTTTATCCCATAAAAAGTTTCCGGAAAGAGCACAAACAATGTCCGCCTCTCCGCTGGTGACCATGCTCAGGGATTGGGCCATGGGCATGGGCATGAACTGGAAGTTGAGTCCCGTCATTTTTGCGATTTTATTGAACAGGTCAGCAACCGTGCCTGAAAATTCGCGAGTTTTCTGATTTTCCCAGGTCAGGGGAGGGCAGTCGGGGTCATAGGTAACGATAACGGGCTTGCCTTCATTCAGGTACAGATGCTCATCAAGGGTAAAAAGAGGCTGTTCGGCCATATTGACGGAAAGATATTTGCCGTACAGCTCATGAGTGGCAGCAATGCGTTGCGTGATCCGGCGCTGCTCTGCGTTGAGCATGGCAAGCAGATCCGGTTTCTTTGGGGTAACGGCAAGATAAAAGGGTTCCGGAGAAAAATGGGCCACCACGCGAAGGCTTGTATTGATGTTGGGCTGGCTGGTGGCGACGCCGTCCACTTCCTTGTCGTGCAGGGCCTGTAGCATGGACGCGCGGCTGGTGTAGGCAACGGGGTGTATGTTTATGCCCAGGTTGCGGGCATGGGCCGCAAGGGCTGGAACGTCTCTGCTGCCGAGAATGACGCCTACGCGCATGCCGTCAAACGCCGTCTGCGTGTCGTGACTGTAGCGTGTGTCGTCCGATCTGACGGCAATGGTGACAAAGGAAATGGCAAGGGGCAGGTCGGGAAAGAGCATGGTGTCTTCCCGGTCGGGCAGGTAAAAGGTGCAGGGCAAAAGGTCTATCTGGCCGCGCTCGAGCAGATGCAGGCCGCGAGCCCAGTCGCCGCAGTCCACAATTTTATAGCGCATTCCCGTATTGACTGAAATTTCATGCAGAATCTTAAAGACCGTTCCCCGGTAGTGTCCGGTCCGGTCGCGTGCCATATAGTCGCCAAAATCAAAAAAGCCCACGCGCACGACCTCTCCGGCAAGAGCGGGCGTGGAAAAAAATAAATAGAAGAGTATGGCGAGAAGCGGCAGAAAAACTCTGTATTGAAACTTCTTCATGAGCGCTTTCCTCAGGGGTCGCAGGTCGTTAGGGAAGCGTTTGCTCAATGCTGCCAGGGCAGACATGTCATGTGGGCTTTGAGGTTTGCAGGGGCCGTTGCTTGACTTCGGGGAGTGCGACGCAACCGGCGCACGGGTAAGAGAGTGTGTCTGCATATCACAGCATTCTGGTATGACAGGGGGCCAGTTTGGGGATCTGTCGCAACTGCACGGCAGATCCGCAGTAAATTGATAAATCACTCTACCTTTATGGAATTGTTGATGCAAGTATCAAAAGTTTATTGCACCTAGTTTATATTTTTAATTAGGGATATATTGAGTTTTTTATAGTTAATACCTTGAAATAAAAGTAGAAAAATATATATTCGCTAAAGGGGGCGATATCGTCCTGGTAATGATGTCAGTTCGTATTGTTACTTTGTAGCGCACGGTAGAAAGAAGGCCGCTCATTTTTTAATGTATATTTTTATAAATATGTACTTATATATTTCGCTATGGATATCATATATTAAAGTTGTTGGCGTATATTTATATTTTATTGATGCTGTTTGTTGGTACTTATATTTATGAATTAATAATCATGTATTATTAATGTATGATTATTATATGTAATGCATAACTAGAATATTGTGATCAATTTTTGTTATATATAAATATAGCAATATTTTAAATTTATGCACATGAATGTTTTAAAGTTTGTCATTTATGTAAAGTATATATGTACTGGAAAAATAAACAACAGGAATTCTTGATATATGGATAGTTTTAAAGAAGTATTTTTCGGTTCAAGGCGGCAAAAAAATGATAAATATTGGGAAAATGTAAACTATAGTTCTCGATTTGTGAGTGCTATAGTTCATATTCATCGGCATGTTTTGGTGTAATTAAACCTTATGAAAGTATATCCGTACCTTTCGGGCGCCATTGCAAGGGTGATTGAGGCCCTGCGCGCAGAATGCGGCATGACCAAGTCATCATTGGCTGACTTTGCCTGTCTCGAACGACGCTATCTGCGCGATATTGAACAGGAACTGAAACGACCGACGGTCAATGCCGTCTACTCTATCTGCGAGGCGCTGCGTGTGCCGCCGGAGGAGTTTTTCAGGAGGGTTTCGGAAGAAATTGAAAAAAAGCGAAACAGCGAGCGTCGCGTTCATTGCGGAACAAGCGCGCCGGCCATGAAAAAAATTGATGCAAAAAAGGCCTGAGAGAGGAAGGCGCGGGCAGCGGCCGGCCGCTGCCCGCGTTTCTGTTTTGTGAAGACTTATTGGCCGAGGCAGGCCCGAACGGCGGCAAGAAGCTTGTCAATGGCTTCAGGCCGCGCGCCCTCACCCATGACGCCCACACGAATGACCTTGCCGGCAAGCGCCCCAAGGCCGCCCGCCACTTCGATCTTGTGTTTTTCGCGCAGGCAGGCGCGCAGGGCGTTGGCGTCCACGCCCGCAGGGGGAATGAAAAGGTTCACCTGCGGGGCCGCACCTTCCTTTACATACATGCTGAAGCCCATTTCCGCCAGGCCGTCCGCCAGGCGGCGATGCATGGCCTTATGGCGCGCAAAGGCCGCATCCAGCCCTTCTGTCAGCAGGTTATCCAGGGCCTGATGCAGGCCGTAGTACATGTTGATGGGCGCGGTATGGTGGTACACGCGGGGTGAGCCTTCCCAGTACTTGCGGATAAGTGAAACATCAAGATACCAGTTGGGAACCTTGTGTTTGCGCTTGCTCATGGCCTGCATGGCGGCTTCGGAAAAAGAGGCGGGAGCAAGGCCGGGAGGTACGGAAAGGCACTTTTGCGAACCACTGTAAAACGCGTCCACTCCCCAGTTGTCCACCTGCACATCCACGCCGCCAAGGCCGGCCACACTGTCTACCATATAAAGCGTGTCGCTGCCCTTGACCAGTTCACCGATTTCGGCAATGGGATTGTTGACGCCCGTCGAGGTTTCGGCATGCACCACGGCCAGAATTTTGTAATGCTTTTTGCCCAGTTGGGCTTTGACATCCTCAACCTTTACGGGCGTACCCCAGGGGCTTTCCACCACATCCACCTCCGCGCCCAGGCGTGAGGCCACCTCGACCATGCGGGAACTGAACACGCCGTTGTTGACCACAAGCACAGCGTCGCCCGGTTCCACAAGGTTTACGAAGCAGGCCTCCATGCCCGAAGAGCCGGTACCCGACAGGGGAAAGGTGACCACGTTGCCGGTTTTGCACACGGCACGAAGCTGCTCCTGGATGGCGTCCATCACCTTGATGCAGTCGGGGTCAAGATGCCCCAGGGTGGGCAGGCTCATGGCCTGGAGAACATTGGGGGCAACGGGGCTGGGGCCGGGGGCCATCAGCAGAACATGGTCAAGCGATCCCAAAACTGTACTCATGGCGGTCTCCTGTGGTTGACGGCTAATGCCCGTCAGGGCTGGTTATTCCGACGCCCGCACGGACGGGCGTCCGCCGCGCGGCACGCAGCTTAAAATTTTTATTTTTCAAATAAATTTTACGATACCATGCGGCATCTGTCCAGCGGGCGGATGTACTTTTCGCACAAAGGGACAAAAAAATGCTGTCCTGCGCCACATGCCCGTAAAAGACCGCACAGAGCGGCGCGGCATGTTCCGGCGGCTTTTCAAAGCTTCATTATCCTGATATGCCTTGCCGAATCATTTTAACACACGAGCCGGCTATGAAAAAAGAAACACCAGAGCTTCACCGTGCCTTGAAAAACAGGCACATTCAGTTGATCGCCCTTGGCGGCGCCATTGGCACGGGCCTTTTTCTCGGATCTGCGGGAACCATCCAGATGGCCGGGCCTGCCGTCATACTGAGTTACGCCATTGGTGGCTTTATCGCCTTTCTCATTATGCGCCAGCTTGGCGAAATGATGGCTCAAGAGCCTGTGGCCGGCTCGTTCAGTAACCTTGCCTACAAGTACTGGGGCGAGTTTCCCGGTCTTCTTTCCGGCTGGAATTACTGGATTCTTTATGTGCTGGTGGGCATGTCGGAGCTGACGGCCGTTGCCGTTTATGTGCAATACTGGTTTCCGGGCATAGAGCCGTGGCAGACCACGGCTTTTTTCTTTATTCTCATCAATGTGGTCAATTTGGCTCAGGTGGGCGTTTTTGGCGAAATGGAGTTCTGGTTTGCCTCCATCAAGGTGGCGGCTATTGTGGCAATGATTGCGCTGGGAACGTTTCTGCTCGTCACCGGGGGCGCCGGACCCGATGCCAAGGTAAGCAATCTCTGGGAGTATGGCGGCTTTTTTGCCAGGGGCTGGGGCGGCGTGTTCACCTCGCTTGCGGTGGTGAGCTTTTCTTTCGGCGGGCTTGAGCTTGTGGGCATAGCTGCGGCGGAAGCTTCCGATCCGCAAAAAACCATTCCCAAAGCCGTCAACCAGCTCATCTACCGTATCCTGATATTCTACATCGGTGCGCTTACGGTGCTCCTGATGCTGCACCCCTGGAACCAGCTTGGCGCTTCCATGGGCAAAAGCCAGTGGGCCGAGGCTATGGTAGCCAGCCCCTTTGTGCAGATTTTTGACCTCATCGGCATTCCTTCGGCCGCGCATGTGCTGAACTTTGTGGTGCTGACCGCGGCCCTTTCCGTTTACAACAGCTGCGTTTACTGTAACAGCCGCATGCTTTACGGGCTGGCGCTTCAGGGCAACGCGCCCAAGGTTCTGGCTGCTGTGAGCGCCAGGGGAGTTCCGGTTTACGCGCTGATGATTTCCTCCGGCGCAACCCTGCTGTGCGTGTTGCTGAACTTCGTCATGCCCGCCAAAGCTCTGGGGGTGCTCATGGCGCTGGTGGTGACGGCCCTTGTGATCAACTGGGCCATGATAAGCCTGACCCACCTGAGGTTCAGGGCCGCCAAGGCAAAGACCGGGGAAAAGATAGTTTTCAAGGCGTTCTGGCATCCCTGGTCCAACTATCTCTGCCTGATCTTCATGGTGGTGGTGTTTGTGGTGCTTGTGCAGATTGATATGGCCGCTTCCGTCTATGCGGCGCCCATCTGGCTGCTCTTTGTGTGGTTTGGCTACAAGATGAAGAAGCACTATACGCAGTAGCGCCAGCCCCGGTTTTGCGTTTTGGCCCCCGCCCGCTTTCCGGCCTGACCGCTTTCGCAGGCAAGGTCCCTTTGTGCCAAAGGGACCTTGCTTTTTTGCGTCCGGCCGCCTGCGGGCATAGCCGGCGGACGAAGACGTCGCCAGACGGTTCACTTTTGCAGAGGCGCGGGCTATCATGGCGGTCTGCCGTTTTTTGGGCAGCGCGTCTGCGGGTACTGCCCGCCCAGAGAGGAGATAAAGGTTCACGCCTATGCAGGACAAAAGTATTTTTCAGCTCAGCCGGGGCGAATGGGCTTTGGTGGGTATCACCATCATATGGGGTACAACCTTTCTTATCATTCGCAACGCCCTGGACGTGACCGGGCCACTGTTTTTTGTGGGCCTGCGTTTTGGCTCGGCGGCGTTGGCGCTGACCCTGGTTTCTCTGCCTGTCCTGCGTGGCCTGACCTTGCACGAGCTTTTTGCCGGTTCGATCATCGGGTTTTCGCTACTGGGCGGCTATGCCTTGCAGACCTTTGGCCTGCAAACCATTACCGCCAGTAAATCTGCTTTTATAACAGCGTTTTATGTACCTACAGTGCCGCTGTTGCAATGGCTCTTCATGCGGCGTCCGCCCAGCAAGATGGGCTGGCTCGGCATCGGCTGCGCCCTGCTGGGGCTGATCATGCTGGCCGGGCCGGACGGCGTTTCGCCGGGCTTCAGCACAGGGGAACTGCTTACCTTGCTGGGGGCCGTGGCATGCGCGCTGGAGATCCTGTTCATCAGCTATTTTGCGGGTACGGTTAACGTGCGCAGGGTTACTGTGGTGCAGGTGACTGTGACCGCCTTGCTGAGTTTCAGCCTGATGCCGCTGGCAGGGGAATCCGTGCCGGAATTTTCCTGGCTGCTGGCGTGCAGCGCCGGGGGCCTGGGGCTTGCCACGGCCCTTATCCAACTGGTCATGAACTGGGCGCAGAAAAGCATTTCGCCCACAAGGGCCACCCTGATTTACGCGGGCGAACCTGTATGGGCGGCCATTTTCGGGCGCATGGCCGGTGAAAGACTGCCTTTTTTGGGGCTTGTGGGCGGCGCGTTTGTGGTGGCGGGTGTGCTTATAAGCAATCTGAACCCGCGCCGTAAGGCAAAGAAAAAAGAGTCCGTATAGGCGGCGGGGCTGTAGGCGACAGAGATCTGTTGGACGGCAGTGGCAGAGAGATGTCGGGCAACACTGTCCGGTAGGCGGGCTTAATCTGTCGTATGTCCGCTCTTTGGAACGGGGCAGTGGAGCCAGACCCGTGCTACGATGACTGTCCGCCGTGGGCTTGAGCGGTGCTGTGCATGCTTCGCCTGTGTCCATGCCGTCTGGACGCCCTTGTTTTATATATATCTATAATTGATATCTGATGTCGTAAGAAGAGGTGCACAGCGCAGTTCTTTACGGCCTGTTTTTTGCGCCTGTTTTGCTGGTGCGTATGGCTCTGCAGCATGGGCCTCTTTGTGGGTTTGGCCTCGCGCACTGTACCCTTTTATTGATGTAACATATTTAATTAATTTATATTTTTATAGTATTGAAGTAAATGCGGCCTTAGGGTGTTTGTGCGTGTTTTCAGAATATTTTTTCCGTGTTGACGTAAAGCCGAGAGAAGGGTATCTAAAACGAAATTCAATTTTAATTTCATTATATATCGGGTGTTAGTATGTCGCACACAAAAACTCTTCAGACGGTCGGCACGGGCCGGACAGTCTTTGTCCTTGCCGTCAATGCGGCAGAGGCAGAATTGCAGCGCCTTGAGTCCATCGGCGTTTTACCCGGCGTGGAACTGGACGTGCTTGCCGATAACGGCGGGCCAATTCTTGTGGCAGTGGGCGAGGCACGGGTGGCCGTGGAACGCGAACTGGCCGCGTCGGTTATTGTTGCGTAAGCAAGGAGCATTTGATGACACTCAGCAAGATGGTTCCGGGCGATACCGGCAGCGTAAAAGATATCAGCGCCACCGGCGCCCTCGGCCAACGGCTGATGGATCTGGGTTTTTACCCCGGCGCGCGAGTGCGCGTTGTGCGCAATGCGCCGCTTGTGGACCCTGTGGAAATTGAGCTGGACGGTTACCACGTCAGCCTGCGCCATGACGAAGCTGATCTTGTGGAGGTTGACGGGCAATGAGTTCCCCCTTGTTAGCGGCTCTGGCCGGGCAGCCCAACTGCGGCAAATCCACGTTGTTCAACATGCTCACCGGGGCGCGCCAGCATGTGGCGAACTATCCCGGCGTCACCGTGGAAAAAAAGACAGGGTACTTTAACCTCAGCGGCCGCAAGGTGGAGCTTGTGGACCTGCCGGGAACCTACAGCCTGACCTCGTATTCGCTGGAAGAAAAAGTGGCGCGTGACTTCATTCTTGAAGCCTCGCCCCAGGTCACCATCAACGTGGCTGACGCGGCCAACCTCAAGCGCCACATCTATCTGACCCTGCAGTTGCTGGAAATGGAAACGCCGCTCGTGCTGGCTCTCAATATGATGGACGTGGCCGAACGGCGCTCGATCAAGATTGATGTGGACGGGCTGGCCCGCGAACTGGGCATTGCCGTTGTACCCACGGTGGGTAAGAAAAGCAGTGGAGTGCAGGCATTGCGCGCGGCTTTGACCGCCGCGGCGGAAGGCGGCCCAAGATCTGCATTTGTCGTGGATTACGGCCCTATGGAGCCGTATCTTGCCGAGCTTGCGGGCCTGATTGCCCATGAGAAAGCTCTGGCCGGGCTGCCCGTGCGCTGGCTGGCTGTGAAGCTGCTGGAGAATGACGAAGCTGCCGTTGCTCTGGTGCAGAAGCGCTGCGGCGAAGCGGCCGACATTCCGGCCAGGGTGGCGGCCATGCGCGAGGGTTTCGCCGCCGCGCAAGGTGTTAACGCCGAACGGCACGTGGCCTTTGCCCGACACCGCACGGCTGCCGCGCTGGCCTCACGGCATGTGAGCCTGCCCGCGCAGGGAACCACAAGCCTTTCCGACAAAACGGACAGGTTTGTTTGCCACAGATTTTTCGGCCCGCTCATCTTGCTGACTATTCTGCTGGTTCTGTATCAGATATCAATCGTATTCGGCGGGGATGTGGCGGCCATGATCTGGCCCCTGTGGGACAATGCCCAGAATGCCCTGGCGGGTTTTTTGCCCGCGTCCGGCTTTCTTGAAGACCCGCTCTTGCGTTCGCTGGGCGTGTGGGTCATGCGCAGCGTTACGGCCATCCTTAATTATCTGCCCATATTCTTTCTTCTTTTTGCACTTATCGCCATTCTTGAAGACAGTGGCTACATGCCGCGCATGGCCTTTATTCTGGACCGCGCCTTTCGACGTTTCGGCCTGCACGGGCAATCCACGCTGCCGCTTATCCTTGGCGGCGTGTATGTGGGCGGCTGCGCCATCCCCGCAGTCATGGCTACCAGGGCCATTCCGGACGAAAAGGCCCGCCTGGCTACCATTCTCATTGCGCCCATGATGAACTGTCTGGCCAAGGTTCCGCTGTATCTCATATTGATCAGCGCCTACTTTGCCGCCAACAGCGGCATGGCAATGTTTTTCATTGCCACCATCACCCTGTTCATGGCGCTTCCCGTGTCCAAGGCCCTTTCGCTTACCCTGTTGCGGGGCAAGCCCAGCGCGCCCTTTATTATGGAGATGCCGCCCTATCACCTGCCCACCATCAGGGGCGTGCTTTCGCGCGCCATTGAGCGGGTGTGGATATTTGTGCGCAAGATCTTCACCGTGGTGCTGGCCGTGGCCGTGGTCATCTTTGCGCTCATCAACTTTCCCGGTCTTGGGGAAGAGCGCATGGCCGTGTACGAGAAAAAGTCCGCAAAAGCCATGAGCGATTTTGTCAAGGCCGTGGACAAGACCGGGCTGGCCGGGCAGTTCACCCTGGATGACGTGACGCCCCTGCTCTTGTTTGAAGAAGCCCTCAAGGATGCCAAGCGCAGCGTGACGGATCAGGACGCCTCGGACAAGATTGATGCGGCCTTTCAGGAAAAAAGCCCGCTCTATTTCACCATTGTGAGAGCTGTGGGAGAGGACGGCAAGGCCCTGCGCCCTGCGCTGCGCAAGCTGATGGGCGCGCGCAAGCAGTTGCGCCGCGAACTGCGCGAAGAAACCTTTGAGCACAGCGCCCTGGGCATGGCGGGCAAGGCTCTGGAACCGGTAACGCGCCATGCCGGCTTTAACTGGAAGATCAATATTGCCCTGCTTTCGGCCTTTGCGGCCAAGGAAAACAGCGCGGCAACCCTTGGGGCCATTTACGGCCTTGATGGCGACGCCCCCGTGCAGGACAGCATGCGTGAGGACGCTACCGGCTTTACCCCGTTGCACGCCCTGGCGCTCATGCTGTTCATGGCCCTGTATCCGCCCTGCGTACCCACCTCCGTCATGGTGCGGCTGCAATCCAATTCCACGGGCTGGATGCTTTTTTCCATCTTTTATCAGACCTGCCTGGGGCTGGCGGTGGCTACGCTGGTATTTACCGGCGGTACGCTGCTGGGGCTTTCAGGCTGGCAGGCCATGTGGATTTTTTACGGTCTGTGCGTGGCGCTGACCATTGTGATGGGCATGATACCCGAACCTGAAAGCAGAAAAAAATTGGACGCCAAAAAGCCGGTCACGGCATAACATCTTAAGGAGGATATGATGAAAAATCTTTTTCTGGCCGCAGTGCTCGGCCTGACCATGCTCTTTGCTACCGCAGCCCTGGCGCACAGCCCCCTGTGCAGCTGCTTTGACAACGGCGACGGAACCATAACCTGCGAAGGCGGCTTTTCTGACGGTTCCTCGGCTTCCGGCGTGAAAATGCAGGTGGTGGACGGCAGCGGCAAGACCCTGCTTGAAGGCAAGATGAACAAAGACAGCGAATATAACTTCAAGAAGCCCGAGGGCGCGTACAAGGTCATTTTTGACGCCGGTGACGGCCACAAGGTGGAAGTGGACGGCTCCAAGATCGTTCAGTAAGCCATTTTGCTTTAAGATGTACGTCTCAAGGCGTCAGGGCGCTCGGGAGGGCGCCGAACAGAGTAAGCAGATAGCGCTTGAGCCGTAAATAACCAGGTTTACGCCTTCGTGGCAGCCGTCTGCTCACGCCGACGGTGGGACAGTTTCAAGGTGAAATTGTGCGGCAGGCCGCATTGCGACCGTTTTTTGTCATAAACTATAGACTTTGAAATTCAAATTCTATTGGAGGTTTTATGAAAAGCATCAAAACCCTGATCTTCGCCGGGCTTCTGGCCCTGATGGCCGTACCCGCCCAGGCGCACTTCATGGTCATGTACACGCCGGAAGTGGCGAAAAGCGAACCCGGCGACCTCGACGTCCGCATTGTCTTCACCCACCCGGCCGAAGCCGGACACACTATGGATATGGGCGGAGTGAAGGAGTTTTATGCCATGTATCAGCGTGGCGAAAACGAGCCGAAAAAAATCGACCTCAAGAGCACGCTGAAGCCCATTACCTGGAAAAATCCCGAATCCTCCGGCCCGGCCTTTTCGGCCCTGATTCCCCGCAAAGACATGCGCTCCATGGGCGACTACACCTTTGTGATGGTTCCCGGCTACTATCTTGAAAAAGAAGAAGACGTTTACATGCAGCAGATCACCAAGCTGGTGGTCAACGTGGGCGGCATTCCCGGCAACTGGCACACCGCGCTGGGCCTGCCCTGCGAAATCGTGCCCCTGATCAAGCCCTATGGCGTGTGGACCGGCAACGTGTTCAAGGCGCGCGTGCTTTCCGGCGGCAAGCCCGTGCCCAATGCCGAGGTGGAAGTGGAATACATGAACCACATGCCCGACCTCAAGGCCAATGCCATGACCAAGAAGGGCACAGTCAAGTACCCGCACGATGCGTTTGTTACCCAGACCATCTTTACCGATGATCAGGGCTATCTGACCTTCGGCATTCCCAAGTCCGGCTGGTGGGGCTTTGCCGCGCTTGGCGTAGGCCCGGACAAGGAATATCAGGGCAAGGAGCTTTCTCAGGACGCCGTCATCTGGGTCAAGGCCGTAGACATGAAATAGGTTTCCGGCAGAGCGGCTGACCGTTGTTGCGGTGAGCCGTTTTGCGTCAGCGCGGCCTGCTTCGCGCAGGTCGCCAGTCAGGATGATACAAGCGCCCGAGACGGCAATGGCCCGGTACTTTTATTGTCTGACATGATATGGAAGAGATGCCATCGTGTGTGGAAAATGCCCGGCCAGCCGGGCATTTTCGCTTTTTTGCGGCATGGCATGAGTAAGGCCCACGCGGCGTGGTCACCGCGTGGGCCTGTTGCGTCACAGTCTGGCCGCTGCCTATTTTTTCACTTCAACCCAAACAGGGTTGGTGACGGCGTAACGGCCCTTGCCGTCCATTACTACGAAGTTGTACCAGGTGTCCTTTTCGGGCTTGGCCTCAAAGGTATAGGTGACGGCATCCGTGGTGTCATTGAACTCTTCTTTGCTTACAGGTTTGCCTTCGCTGTAGACCTCAATGCTTTTCAGGCCATGCACGGCCTGCAATTCCGTGCTCAGCGCAACGGCTTGCCGTGTGAACGGTCAAAGCCGCAAGGCAGATGCGCACGTAAAATTGTGCTTTCGCAGCAGCGCCAGAATCGGCCGGAAAAACGTGGGCGAATTTTCTGGAGGCAATCTCTGCGGCCAAAGGGCGGCATGATTGAAAACAGGAAGAAGGAGGCAGGCGGCGGTCAGTAAAAAAAGATGTATAATCTCATGTCACATGAACTTGCTGCGATACATTTTCTTGTCGCCATGCGGCGGTATTACGCTGCGCGAGCCGTGAAAAAAATCGCAAGGGCAGGCATATGCCGTCTGCTGTGCGCCGCTGATCGCAGGGCGAAAAGCGCGCAAAACATCTCTCCTGTAGGCAGAAGTTCCAGCAGTTTCCCGCTACGCCTTTATAAAAGGCCATTTCTGACTTGCTAGAGCCTAGTTTATCTTCAGGGTTTTTTAATAAAAATTTTTGGAAAGTCAATAGGTTGTCAAATAAAGCATGCTGCGTAGGGCGGCAGGGCCTCCTGCTGGGCCGTTGCCCTCCCGTGCGGGGGAGCGTTGCCGTGAAGGGTGGTGGCTGTGCTGATGGAGGGGGCGTTTTTTTGTATGGCGCGACAGGTTGCCGCCACAGTGCAGGCGGGGGGGCAGGGCAATTGGCCCCCCCCAATGCGGCGGAGCGCAGGCAAGACAGGTTGCAACGGCACAGAAAAGGCACGCAGACAAAAAAAGGTCACTGCCGAGACAGTAACCTTTGATTGATTTCATGGAGCCCTTGAGCAGGATTGAACTGCTGACCTCATCCTTACCAAGGATGCACTCTACCGACTGAGCTACAAGGGCGTTGTAACGAAAAATGCTTTTAGCTCATACCTGGTTTATGGTCAAGCATTTTATGCAGGATTTTTGCATTTTTATGCAGATTGCTCACTGTTGCCTGTGCCGGATTCCATGAGCAGCTTGTGTACCGCGCGAAAAACCGCCCGTCGGGCATGGGGGGCGCTGCCGTCGGCCATTTCCCTGCGGGCCTTGAGCACCAGATCGCGCAAGTCCTCGCCTGTGACCGCCCGGCCATTGCGCTGATCTTTTCCCGTGGCGGCGGGGTGCGC
>NZ_JBAIYR010000031.1:0-14642 GCF_036763145.1 Desulfovibrio sp. 1188_IL3213
TGGCGGCTGCGTGAGCAGACGTTCGCTACGGAGGCGTAAGCGCAGTTTATCTGCGCGGTTAAACGCCGAAGTGAGCGTGCCTTAAACTTTGAGAATGTATATTCTCAAAGTTAATCTGCTCTAGATGGAGATCAACTTTGAAATGCTTCACATTTCAAAGTTTTCATCCCGCCGGAAAATGCGATTTTCGGCGGGATCCACGCCACATTGTGGCGCACTGCACTTTCGTGCAGCGTTAGGCAGTGTCGTCACGAGCGCCTTTCCCGGTATCTCTGCGTCGAACTTCGCCTTTTATTCCGGTCGAGTACCATAAGAGTACACTCCCTGCATAAAAGGCTCGCTCTCCTTGATATACCAAGGAAATTCATCTCGTGACGACACTGCTTAGAGTATTTACACTTTTTCAAAGTTAAAATGCTCTAAAAAACCGATTCCGCTTTAACCTATCCAGTTGTACAGGGTTGCCGGGCGCCCGGGGCCGCCGTAATCCTTGAAGCTGCCCAGCCTGCCGGTTTCCGCCAGATAGTCAAAATACTTCTTCAACGAAATGCGCGAAATGCCCGACAGCAGCTCAATATCCTTGAGACTGAACGGCTTTGTGCAATCCTTCAAGATAGACACAATATTTTCCAGCGTTTGCGAATCAATGCCCTTGGGGCGTCCGGCTGCTGGCCCATCGGCTTTTTTAACGAATATCCGCCTGTCCAGAACATCCTGGGTCAGCGGCGCCTCGGGAGACATGAGCAGGCGGCGCTTTTCATAAAATTGCAGCATGGATTCCCGAAAGCGCTCGAAAGTGAACGGCTTGACGATATAGTCCGCCACGCCCAGACGAAGGGCGGTAAGGATGTCCTCGCTGTTCCGGGCCGCCGTAATCATGATCACATCCGAATGGACAAAGCGGCTCTTGATGATGCGCAGCAGTTCCATACCGTTCATGCCCGGCATGAAGACATCAAGAAGCGTCAGATCCACATGGCTTGTACGCAGCAGATCCAGGGCCTCCTCGCCCGAACGGGCAACGTGCTCCAGGCGGAAGCCCTCGACACGCTCAAGATAGCCCGCGGCCAGTCCGGCCACCATAGGATCGTCCTCAACGATGATTGTATGTATCATTCCGGCTCTCCAGCAAGGCTCATTGCGGGCCGCTTTCTCTCATGAGTCCGGCAAGGGGAACGGAAACCGTAAAGGTCGCCCCCTGCCCCACATGTGAGTCTATCTCCACAGAACCGTCCAGTTCATCAAGCGTCAGCAGCAGCATGTAAAGGCCGATGCCGCGCCCCGCGCCCTTGGTTGAAAATTCCTTGTTGAAAATCTTTTGCAGGTGGTTTTCATCAATGCCGTGTCCGGTATCGCTGACGCTTATGACAAGCCTTGAGGCATCGCTGTGAACATTAAGGTGAATATGTTTTTCATCAGTGGAGATAACAGCGTCAAAAGCATTGTCCACAAGGTTGCCGAGTACGGTCACAAGGGCATGCCCACCCCTGGAGGAAAGCGGCGGGATAATGCCGTCGCCGCCGATGGACAGCGTGACGCCAAGCTCATTGGCCCGGCTGAACTTGCTCTCCAGAAGCCCCACCACCACAGGCTCCCTGACATTGGCCTTGATGCTTGAAATTTCACGCACCTTGCTGCCAATGATGTCCGACAGATACCCTTCAAGTTCTTTATAGCAGCGGTTGTTCAGCAGGCCGGAAATAACGTGCAGCTTGTTCAGATACTCGTGCGACCGTGAGCGGAGGGCTTCGGCATAATTGCGCAGCCCGGTCAGCCGCTCCGCCTGAACGCGTATTTCCGTCAGGTCCCTGAACGTGGCAACCGCGCCCACGGTCTTGCCCTGGATTATGACCGGAGCGCGGTTGGTCATGATAATCAGGCCGTTGATATTCTGCTCACGGTCATATTCCGGCTTTCCCTGCCTGAGGATGGCGTCAAGCCGTGTTGAAGGCACGACCTCCTGAACAGGGCGGCCCAGCAACTCTCCCTTGACCCCCGCCGTGCGCAGGATTTTTTCAGCCATTTCATTGACGACCACAAGTCGGCTGTTGCTGTTGATGGCAATGATGCCCTCGCGCACTGTGCTGAGAATGGCATTGCGCTCTTCAAGCATGCGGGCGATCTGATGCGGCTCCAGCCCGAAGAGAATTTTCTTTATCTTGCGCGAAAGCAGCACCGCCAGCACAAGGCCGGTTATCAGCGACAGGCCGAACAGCCATGTCATGGGACTGGTGAGCCGCGCCACGTTGTTTTCAATATCGCGCGACATGATGCCCACGATAACAGCGCCCGCCTGTCGCCCGTCTTCGGCGTATACCGGGCGAAAGGCCCGCTGAGAAAAACCGAACGTGCCACGGGCCGAAGATATATAGGTTTTACCCTTCAGGGCTTCGCCCTCGTCGCCCCCCACCACATGCGCGCCGATTTTTTGCGCCTCGGGATGGTAAATCCTGTTGCCGTTCATATCGATCAGCACGATGAACTTGACCCCGGAAACGCTGGTCAGCATGCTGATAAAATCTGTCATCTGCTTCCAGGCTTCACCGCGCGGCGACGCCATGCCCTCAATAACCGCCGAGGATTCCGCCGTAAGCTGGGCCACATTGGCGACTGTCTGCTCCGCCTGCTCAAAGCCGTATTTACTGATAAAATACGACCCGGCCAGGTGGCTCAACAATATGGGTGGGCAAAGAGCCAGACTGACCATGATCACCAGCCTGATGAACAGGCTGTTGTTTTTAATGAAGTCCATCAGAATATCTGCCGTTGCTTGGGTGCTGGTTCTGGGGCAGTGCCACGTTACAAAGGCTCCGCGGCTGCATGAGCAGGCCCTCGCCATGAAGGCGCAAGTGAGTTTTTGCCCTTGCCGAAGGGCTTGCGGATACAGGCAGCAGCGCCGCTTGCCTGCCCTCTTGCCTGATTACGCGGCTGCACGCTGAAGCGGCGTCGTGTGATCTTGAGAACTGGCATTCTTAAAATCACAGCGCCCCGGATAAAAGACTCTGCGCAAGGGCAAGAAAAAACGCTTTTTACGGAAAAGGCATGCACATGTCGCGCATGGCCGGAGTAAAAAGGTTTTTCGGTACAGCCGGCAGGATAAAAGAACTGCTGAAGAACAGTTTTTTCCGAATCAAACTGGCAGACCGGGCATTAGAGCAGATTAACTTTGAGAATATACATTCTCAAAGTTTAAGGCACGCTCACTTCGGCGTTTAACCGCGCAGATAAACTGCGCTTACGCCTCCGTAGCGAACGTCTGCTCACGCAGCCGCCAGAGCAATTTCAAAGTGAAATTGCTCTAAACCGTATCTCGGGCTGATTTTGTACAGACGTCCGTTGCCCCGAGGGAGCATCATTGCGCATCTTCCGTATCGCGCACCACCTCAAGAATGGGCGGCAAAGAGCGGATGGACTCGATGAGCTGGTAAAGCTGCGTGGCATCGCGCACTTCCACTGTAAAGCGCAGCTTGGCACGGCCGTCCACGAGGTTGTCCATATTCAGACCGGTGATGTTCACGTTGTTTTTGGCAAGCACCTGAGCCACCAAAGCCAGCACTCCGTGCTCGTTTTTGGCAATGATGAAAATACCGGCTTCGTACGGTTTTTCTTCCGCGCCGTCCCAATGCACGGAAATAAGCCTTTCCGGCTCCATATTCGCCACATTTGGGCAATCCGCACGGTGTACGCTGACGCCAAGGCCACGGCTGATATAACCTATGATGGGGTCGCCGGGAACCGGGTTACAGCACTTGGCAAAACGCATGAGCACGCCGTCCACGCCGGAAATGCCCACGCCCTCCGTTTTGCGGCCGGCGGCCTCTTTGCTTTCCTTGACCGTGGGCGTTTCAGGCGCGGAGGAAACCGCATCCGGGTGCAACACGGCATACAGACGGTTGAGCACCTTGCGTGGCGTTGTATGGGCATAGCCCACCGATGCCACAAGGTCATCCACGCTCTCGAAATTCATTTCCTGGGCCACCAGGGCCATATGCCCGTCCTTGATGGCCCTGTTGACGTTAAGGCTGACCTTTCGCCCTTCTTTTTCCAGCATGTCGCGCCCAAGACTTACCGCGTGGGCGCGCTCCTCGGTGCGCAGATAGCGCTGAATGCGGCTGCGCGCCCTGGCTGTTTTGACAATCTTGAGCCAGTCCCTGTTGGGCTTTCTGCTTGGATCAGTAAGAATTTCAACAATATCACCGTTTTTAAGCTCTGTGCCCAGGGGCATGAGCCTGCCGTTGATCTTGGCGCCGGTGCAGTGCTGCCCCACCTTGGTGTGGATGATGAAGGCGAAGTCCAGCGGGGTGGCCCCTTCGGGCAGTTCCTTGACATCGCCCGCCGGGGTGTACACGTAGACCTCGTCCTTGAAGAGATCCAGCTTGAGCGAATGCATGAACTCGCGCGAGTCCGTCTCTTCGCTCTGGCGCTCAAAAATTTCGCGCAGCCAGCCGAACTGCTCCAGGTCCTTGCTGTTGACGCGGCCCTTTTCTTTATACAGCCAGTGGGCCGCCACGCCGTGTTCGGCCTGTCGGTGCATGTCTTCGGTGCGTATCTGGATTTCTATGCGTTCGCCTTCGGGCCCGATGACCGTGGTGTGCAGGCTCTGGTAGCCATTGGTCTTGGGCATGGAGATATAATCTTTAAAGCGCCCGTGTACGGGCCGCCATTGCGAGTGCACAAGGCCAAGCGCGGCGTAACAGTCTCTGATGTCCTTGACCAGAACACGAAACGCCATGATGTCGTGCATTTCATCCAGTGACAGGGACTGGGACTGCATCTTTTTATAGATACTGTATTTATGCTTGATGCGGCCATACACCTGTCCTTCAATGCCGTTAGAGGCAAGAAGGTCTTTAATCAGATCTACAACCTTGCCGATTATCTGCTTTTCCACCACCTGATGCTTGTCCAGCCAGTGGTCTATCTGATTGAAAATGTCGGGACGCAGATATTTGAAACTCAGGTCTTCCAGATTGCGCTTCATGATATACAGGCCCAGGCGGTTTGCCAGGGGCGCGTAAATATCCATTGTTTCCTGGGCAATGCCTTTCTGCTTGTGGGCTTTCTGAAAATCCAGGGTGCGCATGTTGTGCAGGCGGTCGGCCAGTTTGACCATAAGCACCCGCATGTCGTGGCTCATTGCCAGAATCATCTTGCGGATATTCTCTGCCTGGGCTTCCTCTTTGTTTTCAAAGGGGATCATGCTGATCTTGGTCACGCCGTCAACAATGTCGGCCACATCCTCACCGAAATTCTCGTCCAGTTCCTCAAGCGTGGCCTTGGTGTCTTCCACCGTGTCGTGCAAAAGCCCGGCGGCCACCGTTGATTCGTCAAAACCCATTTCAGCCAGGGTGTCGGCCACGGCCAGCGGATGGGAAAGATACGGCTCGCCCGACAGGCGGGTTTGCCCCACGTGGGCAGTGGCTGCGTAAACGTAGGCTTTCTGGATAAGCTCCAGATCCGCGTCGGGATTGTGCGCCGACACCTTGTCGAGAATTTCCTGTATGCGAATCATGCGTAAATCCCGTCCGGGCGTAAAATCTTTGTGATGTCCTGACTATGTTATCAGTTGCGCAGCCTTGTCAATGCTGTTGGCCCTGCGGAAAGCGCCGCCGCTGCCGCAAAAAAAGATCAGAGCTTTCAGATGTTCCGGGCCTTGCGTACCCGTCAGGCATCTGCGCCTTTCGCCTGCCATAAGGCGTTTTTTCATGAGGATGAATTCTGAATAACTGCCTTTGCGGCGGTGGCATGCCTGCAAGGGACTACTGCCGGGCCTCCCGCCTCGGCAGGAGTTTTTTTGCAACAGAGCGAAGCCCCAATAAAGGTTTTAGGGGGTGGCGGCGTGAGGGAGGGAGCCTTTTGCAAAAGGCTCCCTCCCTCACAAAGTATTTCAACGTAAAAACATTCCAGACAGGGGAGCTAGACGCATTTAACACTTGAAATGCTCACTTACGGCAGGCAAAAGCCTGCCTGCTCGCATTTCGTAGCAAGGATTTCCCTGAAAATCCTTGCAGAGCAGTTAGCTCATTGCATTCGTAAACGGCCCTAGTCCGCCGTCAGGCTGTGACGCTGCAGTTCTTTTGGAACCCACCACTTTTCAAAATTGTACAACAGGCCCGCCAGAGCCGGCTCAACGCCCTGAAAACGCTTTTGCACCACGGGCAGCGCGTAGGGAACATACAAAAAGCAATAGGGCTGTTCCGCATCCAGCACTTCCTGTATACGGCAGTATAAACGGGCGCGCGTCTTCTGATCGGGAGTAGAACGCGCCTCTTCCAGCAACCTGTCCACTTCAGGATTTTTATAGCCGGTAAAGTTAAGGCCGCCTTCAACCGCCTGTGATGAATGCCATACCTGATAGATATCCGGGTCCTGAGGAATGGTCCAGCCGAGAATGATGGCGTCAAATCGCCCCTTGTTGACAAACTCGCGAATAAAGGCGGCCCATTCCACCGTGCGGATATGCACGTCAATGCCAATGGCCCTGAGCTGCGCCTGTATGACCGTGGCCGTAAGAATGCGCTGCTCGTTGCCCTGGTTGGTCAGTATGGTAAAGGAAAAGGGCTTGCCGTCCCTGTCCAGCAGACCGTCGCCGTCACTGTCGGTAAAACCGGCTTCGGCCAGCAGGGCGCGCGCGGCGGCCACATTTTGCGGCATGGGCTGAAGGGTCGGGTGATACGCCCACACCCCGGGCTTGAAAGGCCCAAAGGCCGGTATGCCCTGCCCGAGCAGCACCCCCTGGATGATGCTGTCCCGGTCAATGGCCTGAGAAACAGCCCGGCGCACGCGCACATCCGCAAAAAACGGATGCTGCAGGTTAAAGCCCAGAAAAACATAGGACGAGGCGAGATAACGAAACTTGTTGAACTCACGCTCCCACATGGGGCCGGACGTCTGCCGCAGGTACTGCAGCGGAGAAAGATCCATAATATCCAGCCGCCCGGCCCGCGCCTCCATAAACATGGTCGCGCCGTCGGGAATGATGCGGTACACGGCTTCGGTGATGTGGGGCTTACCGTCAAAATAGGTGGGCGAGGCTTCAAGGATAATGCGGCTGCCCGGCTCCCAGGCCTTGAGCCTGTAAGGCCCCGCCCCCACCGGTTTGCGCGCCAGCGGGCTGCTGCGTATGTCCTGCCCTTCAAGAAGATGCCGGGGCAGTATGGGCTGCATCCACGAGGACACCGTGCGCGCAAAAAAATGCTCGTAACGGACCTCGAACGTATAGCGGTCAATGACGCGAAACTCTTTGATGCGTGAAAAATCTTCGGCATAGGGACTGCCGGTGGCCGGATCGGCCACCACCTTGCAGGTATAGGCCACATCCTCGGCAGTAAGCTCAACGCCGTCTTCCCACAAAATGCCCTTGCGCAGGGTAAAGCGCATGAGCCGCCCCTCGTCTTCCATGCTCCAGCTTTCCGCGGCCCAGGGCTCTACCTGAAGATCCTTGTCATAGCGCAAGGGCGCGACATAAATAAGGCCCGCCACCTCGTGAGAAGCGGAGTCTGCGGAAAGATAGGGGATAAGATTGGAGGCTTCGCCGATGCTGCCGAAAAGAATGCGGCCTCCGTCAACGGGTGTTCCCCAATTTTCTTTTTTTTCCGCTTCCGGCCCGGCTTCGGCGGCCAGAGCGGCAGAAGGAGAAAAAAAGCCCATAAAAACAGTCAGTAAGAGCAGGATACGAATTGGAAGAAATATATCCAACATACTGTTTACCCACTCAAAATTTATTTTTTTCATAATTTTGATGCTTCATATTGCTTTCGCCCCCCAACCTGTGCTATTTATCGCAAACATCATAACATCGCCCTGTCATTAGAAATTTTCACAAGCCTGACAGGGGCTTTTTGAGGAACGCATGAGTCGATCAGAACAGAGCGTCGTACGCGAAATGTGCCAGACCTTTCTGCATGACAGCGTACCGGAGTACATACGTGACGCCGCGTACTATATCCTGTCCGAAGGTGAGGTGCAAAAAATAAATATCCAGGAAGGCGAAACCTGGGACGTGCAGGGAGTCATACAGGGTGACGATCTGCAAGTCTATACGCCCAGCCTGAGCATGACCATCACTGACCACAGCACGCGGCACCAGTGCAACTGCTCTGACGCCTTCACCGGCATCTGCCGTCATGTGGCGGCTCTTGCCCTGCGCCTTGTCGAAGAACTGCGAAAGGAACAGGGCGACGCCGAAGAAAGCCCGCCCCCAAGCACCGACTGGAAGCAGAGTTTCCGCAACTTTTTCTCCACCGACATGGAACCGGAACCGGGCCGCCACTACCTTATCTTCCGCTTCGAGCCGGAACAGGGGCGGCTGCTGGTATCCTTTTTCCGGGCGCGGCAGAACAAGTCCGGCCTGTCCACCGTGCACAATGAAGTGACGCTGGAGCAGATCATCAACAATCCGGACTGGTGCGAATTTTCGCCGCAGTTGCCGTATGTGGCGCGCCAGATAGGCCAGCACCTGGACTATTACGGCCACCGGGTGGAAATTCCGCAGGGCCTCACCTCATGGTTTTTCTGGTCTGTGCGCAAGGAATACTATCTGCTCTGGAAAGACACGGACATGCCCTGCCGGGTGGAAAGCACGCCCTTTGCTCTCAAGCTCAAGCCCATCCTGGATGACTCCGGCTTCAGTTTTGAGGTGTTGCTCAAGCGCGAAGGGCGCCCTCCCCTGCCCATACGTGCCGGAGCCGCCAGCCGGGCCGCGGCTGAAAGCCGCACCCCCCAGAATGAAAGCACCGCGCCGGAAGACGCGCCCATTACCTTTCACGGGCAAATGCCGCTCTGGGTCTGCTACCAGCACAACTTTTACCCGGTGCAGACAGGGCTTTATCCTTCGCTTGTGCGCAATCTCATTTACGAACGCCCCGTGGTCCCCCACGAGGAAATATCCGAATTTCTCGACCGTGTGTGGACTCGCCTGCCCGCCTCCGAACTGTACGAACCGCAGCAGTTCCTCAAGCAGATGGAACCCGTGTTCCAGCCCGCCACCTATAATCCCAAACTCTTCCTGGATGAAGAAGGCAGCCTGCTCACGCTTGAGATAGACAACATCTATGAAACCCGCCACGGGGAGTTCACGCTCAACGGCCCCAACCCCGACTTCCAGACCGGCAGCTATACCTATGACGGCCAGACCTTCCTTGTGCGCCGCCATCAGGACGAAGAAGCCCAGCTCATGACCGACCTTGCCGGCATGGACTTTCAGTCCCGCTCAAGCAAACTGTGGTTTCTTGAGCCTGAAGAGGCCATTGCCTTTTTGCTGGACTATTATCCCAAGCTTGTCGAAAGCTACCGTGTTTACGGCGAAAAAGCCCTTTCGCGCTACAAGGTGCGCACGGCCACGTCCAACATCACGGCCGAGGTGGTCAGCAACGAGAAAGAAAAATGGTTCTCGCTGGACATCACCGTTGACTACGAGGGCCAGTCCCTGCCCCTGGAAAAAATCTGGAAGGCATGGACGCGCGGCAAGCGCTATGTGCAGCTCAAGGACGGTTCCTACACAAGCCTGCCCGAAGCGTGGCTTGAAAAGCTCGCCCACAAGCTCACGGCCCTTGGGCTTGACCCCTCAAAGCCGCCGCAGCAGAAATTCAAGCAGTTTGAAGCTCCTGTGCTGGACAGCCTGCTGGAAGACCTGCCCGGCGCGGCCACCGACTCTTTCTGGAACAATCTGCGCGAAAAAATACGTTCCTTCCGCGAGGTTCGCCCCATTGATCCGCCCAAGGGGCTTAACGCCAACCTGCGCGCCTATCAGGTGCAGGGCCTTTCGTACCTCAATTTTTTGTCCGAATACGGCTTCGGCGGCATTCTTGCGGACGAAATGGGCCTGGGCAAGACAGTGCAGACTCTCGCCTTCATCCAGTACATGGTGCAGAACCACCATGGCGGCCCCAACCTGATTGTGGTGCCCACTTCAGTGCTGCCCAACTGGGAGCGCGAAGCGGAAAAGTTCGTTCCCGGCCTCAAGCGGCTGACCATCTATGGAACGCGCCGCGAGGGCATGTTCAAGCATATTGCCAATTCGGACCTTATCATCACCACCTACGCCCTGTTGCGGCGCGACCTGGAGGAGATGGAAAAATACGAATTCAATACCGTTATTCTGGACGAAGCCCAGAACATCAAAAACCCCAATACCATAACTGCCAGAGCCGTGCGGCGCATCAATGCCCGCATGCGTCTGTGCCTGTCAGGTACGCCCATTGAGAACAACCTCTTTGAGCTTTGGTCGCTCTTCGAGTTTCTCATGCCGGGCTTCCTCGGCTCGCAGCACGCTTTCCAGCGCGGCATCGTCAAGCCCATCAAGGACGGCGACGCCGAAACGCTGGACTACCTGCGCACCCGCGTGCGGCCGTTCATATTGCGGCGCACCAAGGCCGAAGTGGCAAAAGACCTGCCGCCCAAGGTGGAAAGCGTCACCTGCTGCGCCCTCGAAGAGGCACAGGCAGAACTGTACGCCGCCCTGGCCCGCAAGCTGCGCGCCCAGGTGCTGGCCGACGTGGATCAGAAAGGGCTTGCCAAAAGCCAGATGTCCATTCTGGACGCCCTGCTCAAGCTGCGCCAGATCTGCTGCCACCCGCGCCTGCTCAAGATAGACATCCCCGGCTTTACCACCAATCTGCCGTCCGGAAAGTTCGACGCTTTCAAGGACATGATCATGGAAATCGTGGAAGGCGGGCACAAGGTGCTGGTGTTTTCGCAGTTTGTGCAGATGCTGCAGATCATCAAGCAGTGGCTTGAGTTTTCGCAGGTTCCCTTCTGCTACCTTGACGGTGCGAGCAAAGACCGCTTTGATCAGGTGGACCGCTTCAACAACAGCCCGGACATTCCCATCTTTCTCATTTCGCTCAAGGCGGGCGGCACGGGTCTCAACCTTACTTCGGCAGACTACGTTATCCACTACGATCCGTGGTGGAACCCCGCCGTGGAAAGTCAGGCCACAGACCGTACCCACCGCATCGGGCAGACAAGACAGGTGTTTTCCTACAAGCTTATCTGCCAGAACACGGTGGAAGAAAAAATACTCAAGTTGCAGGAAGCCAAGCGCGGCGTGGCCGAGGCCATTATCCCCGGTCAGGACACCTGGAAGTCCCTTACCCGCGAAGACCTGGAAATGCTGTTTGACGTTTAGAGCAATTTCACTTTGAAATTGCTCTGGCGGCTGCGCGAGCAGACGCCCGCCGCGAAGGCGTAAGCGCAGTTTATCTGCGCGGTTAAACGCCGAAGTGAGCGTGCCTTAAACTTTGAGAATGTATATTCTCAAAGTTAATCTGCTCTAGAAGTGAAAATGCTCTGGGCATTTTCACAGAGCGACAACTCCGGCGGGCGTGTGCAAACACGCCCGCCGTGTTTCAGGAACTGTGGTTCAGCGACCGTGTTTCAAGGACCGTACTTCAAGAATCGTGCTTCGAGGGCCAGTCAGAGCAATTTCACTTTGCAATTGCTCTGGAGACTGCGTGAGAGCGGCCCGCCGAACGGTGCGGGCGCAGCTTCAGCCGTTGCTTCAGCCGTTGTCCGAAAGGCTTGCGGATGCTTCAGGATCTGTAACGCAGGAAACTCCCCTTGCAGACAGCGTGTGTAACGGTCGGTCTGTTTCACACAATCACTGTCGCATTCGCAAGGCTCGCAGGCTCGCCAACCGCTGCCGCCAAGACAGCAGATCTGTTTTCGTGCGCGGTCAGACACTGGAACGGGCGTCCCGTAAACCTTGGGAATGTCTATTCTCAAAGCTGATCTGCTCCAGACGCTCCGTGCCTTTCCGCCGGAGCATCTTTACTTTTCGCGGCAAATAACGCATTCTTTCCGGATTATATCAACAGACTCAGGTACCAAGCGCATGATTCAGGTAAACCAGCTACGCAAGAGTTTCGGCAGCCATGTTGTTTTGCAGGACATCAACATGCATGTGCGCCGTGGCGAAATCTTCGGTATTGTCGGGCACTCCGGGGCCGGAAAATCCACGCTTCTGCGTTGCCTCAACGGCCTTGAGCCGTATGATGAAGGCAATGTCAGGGTTATGGATGTTGAGGTCGCCTCGCTCGACCCCCACCATCTGCGCCAACTGCAAAGCAAGATGGGCATGATCTTTCAGAATTTCAACCTGATGGCCCGCAAAAACGTTTTTGACAACGTGGCCTTTCCGTTACAGCTCTGGCACAGGCCCGAACGCGAGAAGCGCGTGATGGAACTGCTTGAGCTTGTAGGCCTTACGGACAAGGCCCGCCAGAGGGTGCAGAGCCTGAGCGGCGGCCAGAAGCAGCGCGTGGGCATTGCCCGCGCCCTGGCCCTGAACCCCAGCATTCTGCTTTGCGACGAAGCCACATCCGCCCTTGATCCCAAGACCACCTCTTCCATTCTTGACCTGCTGGAAGACATCAACAAGCGGCTGAACCTGACCATCATCATGGTCACGCATCAGATGGAGGTGGTCAAACGCCTCTGCCACAGCCTGCTTTTGCTTGACGGCGGCAAAACCGTGGCCCTGGGCAAGACCGAAGACCTGTTTCTTGCTCCCACCAAGGACATGCAGGCCATTGTGGAAAACGAGTTTACCCTTATCCCCGGTGGAACCAACATTCGCCTCATGTTCCCGCGCGAAATTTCGCAGCAGAGCGTCATCACGCAGATGGCGAGAGCGCTGGGCATAGATTTCTCCATTGTGGGCGGCAAGCTGGAACGCTATCTGGACGATGTTTTCGGCTTTCTCATCATCAACGTGCAGGACCAGAATATTGACGCCGTGCTGCGCTACCTGAAGGAGCAGCGCCTGTTCTGGGAGATACTGGAATACCCTTCGCAACAAGCCACGGATGCCGACCATGAGTGATCAACTGAGCACCCTCGCCCAACTGGCCCAGGACATGCGCCCCTTGTGGGAACGGCTGCAGGACAAGATGCCGGAAATTCTCATGGCTACCTGGGAAACCGTGCAGATGGTGCTGATTTCGACCTTTTTTTCTCTGGTCATCGGCTTCATGCTGGCAATTCTGATGATCGTGACCAATCCCATCGGCCTGAGCCCCTGCCGCCCGGTTTACAGGGTCGTGGATTTTGTGGTGAACCTTCTGCGCTCGTTCCCGTTCATCATTCTGCTGATCGCCATCATTCCCTTTACGCGCATGGTGGTGGGAACCTCCATCGGCAGCGCGGCGGCCATCGTGCCGCTTACCATTGCGGCGGCCCCCTTTGTGGCCCGCCTCATTGAAACCTGCTTTCTTGAGGTGGACAGGGGCGTCATCGAAGCGGCCCGGTCGTTCGGGGCCAGCAATGCCCAGATCATTTTTCGGGTGCTCTTTCCCGAAGCCCTGCCGTCCATCGTGCTCAATATAGCTGTCATCGCCATCACCCTGCTCGGCTATTCCGCCATGGCGGGAACCGTGGGCGGCGGCGGCCTGGGCGACCTGGCCGTCAAATATGGCTACAACCGCTTTCAGGTTGATATCATGGTCTATTCCGTTATCATCCTGTGTGTGCTGGTGCTGCTTATTCAGGGCATCTGCAACTTTTTGTACAAAATTCTGCGCTAGAGCAGTTAACGAATGAAATGAGTTAACTGCTCTGCAAGGATTTTCTTGAAAATCCTTGCCACGAAATGCGAGAAGGCAGGCTTTTGCCTGCCGTAAGCGAGCATTTCAAGTGTTAAATGCTCTAAAGGCCCGCGGCGCGCGCAACGGGCTTTCATCCCTCTTCAACGGCACAGTCTTACCCAAGCAAGGAGCCATCATGAAACGCCTGCTTCTGTCCCTGGTCATGACTCTGGCTATGGCCGCTCCCTCTTTCGCCGCCGAGGACATCGTCGTCGGCGTCACGCCCTTTCCGCACAAGGACATCATGCTTGTAGCCAAGCCCCTGCTGGCCAAGGACGGCTACAATCTGGTCATCAAGGAATTCACCGACTACGTGCAGCCCAACATGGCCCTGTCCAACGGGCAGCTCTATGCCAACTTTTTCCAGCACGCCCCCTACCTCGACAATATGAACAAGGAAAAAAAGCTGGGGCTCGTTTCTGTGGGCAAGGTGCATATCGAGCCTTTGGGCGTGTATTCCAAAAAGATAAAAAAGCTGTCTGACCTCAAAAAGGGCAGCGCCATCGCCGTGCCCAATGACCCCACCAACGAGGCCCGCGCCCTGCGCCTGCTGGAAGCCAACGGCATCATCAAGGTCAAGCCCGGCGCACTCATCACTGTGGCCGACGTCACCGAAAATCCGCTGAATCTCAAGATTCATGAGCTGGATGCCGCCCAACTGCCCCGCACCCTGGACGATGTGGCCGCTGCCGTCATCAACACCAACTTCGCCGGCGAAGCCGGTCTTATACCCGCCCGCGACGCCCTTGTGCTGGAAGACAGCGAATCCCCGTACGCCAACATTGTCGTGGTGCGCGAGGCCGACAAGGACAGCCCCAGGACCAAGGCCCTCATGAAGGCCGTCCAGTCGCCCGAAGTCAAAGCCTATATTGAAAAAGAACTGGTGGGCAAAGGCATCATGCCTTCGTTCTAGACAGTGTCGTCACGAGCGTCTTTCCCGGTATCTCTGCGTCGAACTTCGCCTTTTATTCCGGTCGAGTACCATAAGAGTACACTCCCTGCATAAAAGGCTCGTTCTCCTTGATATACCAAGGAAATTCATCTCGTGACGACACTGTC
>NZ_JBAIYR010000032.1:0-14062 GCF_036763145.1 Desulfovibrio sp. 1188_IL3213
GCACCGCCAGGGGCGTTGCCAGCTTGAGCGCGCAGGAATAGTCCACCAGCAGCACCGAGGCCGCGCGGCGGAAATCCCGTGTGAGCAGCCAGACCACGGCGGCCAGCCCAAATGTAAAGGGGACGGCCATGTCTGCCAGGCGCTCGTATTTGCCCTGGATACCCGCCTTGAGCGTTTCAGATTCTTCAATAAATTTTACGACCTGACGCAGGCGTGTGCCGTCACCCACATGCCGGGCGCGGATGACAAGGCTGCCTTCTTCCACCACCGTTCCTGCGAAGACCGAGGCCCCCACGGTTCTTTTGACGCCAAGCGGCTCCCCTGTCATGGAGGACTGGTTGACCACCGCGCAGCCTTTTTCGACCACGCCGTCCACAGGGATGCTGCCGCCGTCGCGCACGACCACAAGGTCGTCCTCTTTTACCTGGGCAAGGGGAACGGACACTTCCGTGTCGTCCACAAGCAGCCAGACGTTTTCCACGTTCAGGGCCAGGCTTTCGGTCAGTGTTGCCATGGAGCGGCGGCGTGTCCAGTACTCCAGGGTTTCTCCAAGGCCCAGCAGCAGGGTGAGCAGGCTCACTGTGCGGAAGTCGCGCATGATGAGTGACGCGCCGATGGCGGCCGCGTCCAGAACGTCCACGTTGAGCGCGCCGCGCAGGACGGCCTGCACGCCTTTGAAAAGAAAAGGCACGGCGCTGATCACGCTGTTGACGATGCGCAGGGCCATAGGCAGCAGGGGCCGAACGAAAACATATTGAAAGACCGGCAAAAGCCCTTCGGTGAGCGTGGCTTCGCCGGGGCCGGGAGCGGGGTCGTCGCCGGGTATTTCCAGGTGTGCCAGGGGGCTTTGCTCGTCGCCTGCGCCCACAAAAAGGGTCAGGGCGTCTTCACGACTCTGCTGGTCTTCATAAAAAAACAACAGGCTGCCCAGGCGGGGAGTGACGCGGGCCACAATGATGCCGGGCAGGGTGGCCAAGGCTCCTGCGAGTGCTTCGGCCTGTGCGGGACTGAGAGGGCAAGAGGCGCGCACGCGCATTCTGCCGGAATCGGGCGTAGCTATGCCACGCAATTCATGGACGATATAAAAACGCATGCGCGCTCCTGTTCCAGAAATAAAGCAAAGGCTGCAAACTGCGGGGTGTGTCCATCGCCCGAAGAGGGCGGTATCGCCTGAAGGGAGCCGGACAGGCCGGGGCGCGTCGGGCGTTTCTTGAACGGGTATTTTTGTTGTGCTGCCATAGAGCAATGTGACAGGGGACCTGGTTAACTGCTCTGTGCGGATTTTCCAAAAAATTCGCACCACAAGATGCTTGCAAGGTGAACAATCTTCACCGTTGAGAAGCGTTTCAAGGTGGAAAAATACCAAAGTGCGCGGACGAGAAGTCCGCGCAGGGCAAAGGCCTTGCCGGGGGCAAGGCCGATTGCATTAAGCTTCAGCAGCGTCCTTGCCGGCTTTGCGTTTTTCGGAGGCCAGACGTGCTTCGGCGGTGAGGTCTTCCACATCTTCCTTGAGGGCTTCGACCTTGGTCAGCAGGGCGTCTTTGACGTCAATGCCGCGGCTGATAAGATCAGTAGCCAGAGGCTTGAAGTCAACCTTGCCGCGACTCACGGCGGTTACGCCCACAGCGCCGATGATCAGGCCGCCCAGGAACCACAGGCCGCATTTAAAACCGCTATTCATAACTATCTCCTTTGCTTGTTCACAGTATGCCGTCTCTCCTCAGGGCAGTCAGCCGCATTGAGGATGTCATTCGCGTCTCTGCCGGAAAATCCGGCAGTCAAAAATGGTATAATAAACGAAGGTCGATGAAAAGCCTGCTAAGGGCAGCACATTTCGGCTGCCCCAAGGCGGTTGTGCAAGGCGTCGGTGCTGCCCCTGATGGGCCTGAAGCGGTTTCAGCCATGCTGTTTATGGCATGGCCCCAAGCCCGATTTTTCAACAAACGCCCATCTGAAAGGTTGCCAGGACAGTTTTTACGACACTGCTCTGGCGGCTGCGGGAGCAGCCTCCCCATAGGAAAGACCGGGCGCTGCTTCAGCCGTTGCCTCACGGACGTACGGATGAAGGCGGCAACACATGCATTTGCACGTCATGTCCGTCTTGGGCGCCGTAGTGAGCGCCATAAACCATAAACCTTCAAGGTCCCTTGAGAACGTCTGTCCTCAAAGATAGAACGCCCTAGTTGCCGGAGGCCGCCAGGTCTACCTTTATATAGTCTGCTTCGCTGTTGCGCAGGGAAATGGTCACCCCCGAAAGGCGCAGGGCTACAGGGTCCTTGAGGGGAGCCCGCCCCACAACGGAAACTGTCGTGCCGGGGATGAGACCCATATCGCGAATGCGGCGGTTCATCTCACCAAGGGCTTCCACTGCGGCAATTCTGCCCTTCTGGCCTACCTGCATCTGACGCAGATTGACAATCTGGCTCATGCGTGTTCTCTCTTTTTTAGCAGCACCGGGTAATGCATCTGAATACCGTTTCGGGCCGCACGGCCCATGCCGCAGCCTGATGCGGCGGTGGTGCGAAGTGGCGTTTTTTCAGGCTTGGCAGCGATCTTGCTCCCAATAGGGAATCGTGTCAAGAGAAAAGAAAGTCAATTTCAACCGGAGTTCTCAAGCCCCGTAGTTTGCCAAGGAGAGAGCATGCAGCCACCATATGTTGCACACCTGATGGAAGGCAGGGCACGGTTGCGCCATCCGGCTCTGGCCGATGCTGGCGTGCGTGAGACAGCGCGGGTCTTTTTGCTGGACGAAGGGGGCGTTTGCGAAGTGCGCCCAGGCAAGGAATCACTCTTGCTGTTTATGGATTCCGGCACGGACTTTGCCGCCGTCTGTCAACGGCTTGAAGGTAAAATTCCGGGGCTTCTGACTCCCGTGGCCGAGGCCGCAGCCGCGCGCAGGGCAGAAAGACGCGCGCATTTTGCCGCTGCCCAGGGCGAGGGCAAGGGACGCAAAAGAAAAGAGAGCCGTGGGTGCGGGGATATGCTGGGCGATGTGCGCGTTCCCGGTTTCTTACAGGCCCTGACCAAGGGCAACAGCAAAAACAAGATCATGGGCATCACCCCCCGCAAATTTGAGGTCCGCACCATGTTCGGCGCGGGCAGTTTGTGTCTTTTGTCTGGTCTGGCCGGGGGCAAGGCCCTGCACGTAGCTGCCGGGCTGGCCTGGGCGGCTCTGGCTACCCGCCATGTGTGGGTGCGCCGCAAGGCACTGTAGAGCATTTTCGCATTGCGCATACCCACTCTCAATGCTTCCAGGACGCCTGCTTCGGCGCGTAACAGCGCAAGTAAATAGCTCTGCTGTCTTTTCCGCAAGCCCTTCGGGCAACGGCTGAAGCTGCGCTTATGCCTCTGCGGCGGGCGTCCGCGCACGCATCCGTCAGAGCAGTTTCAAAGTGAAATTGCTCTGGGCGAAGGCTCTTCGGGCGCATGATAAATGCTGTCGGGATGCCGGAACAGCAAGCATGTTGCCAGAAATGATCAGAGGCCGGAGCGTCATACGCTCCGGCCTCTGATGTTTACACTAGACAGTGTCGTCACGAGCGCCTTTCCCGGTATCTCTGCGTCGAACTTCGCCTTTTATTCCGGTCGAGTACCATAAGAGTACACTCCCTGCATAAAAGGCTCGTTCTCCTTGATATACCAAGGAAATTCATCTCGTGACGACACTGCCTAGAGCAATTTCACTTTGAAACTGCTCTGGCGGATGCGTGCGCGGACGCCCGCCGCAGAGGCATAAGCGCAGTTTATCTGCGCGGTTAAACGCCGAAGTGAGCGTGTCTTAAACTTTGAGAATGTATATTCTCAAAGTTAATCTGCTCTAGTGCTGACGCGCTACATCTAGGCGTTGGCCCTGGCGTCGTCTCCCCCTTCGGGGGCGTCTTCCGTTTCATGGCGCCCGGCCACAAGGTTGCGATGGCCGGAGATGATTTTGGGAATGACATCGGGTTCAGCCAGTGATGTGGTGTCGCCGATATCCTCGTAGCTGTCTCCGGCGATTTTCCGCAGCATGCGGCGTATGATCTTGCCGGATGTGGTTTTGGGCATGCCTTCCACAAACTGTATGTATTCCGGCGTCGCCAGAGCGCCGATGTCGCGGCGCACGGCCTCGCGCAGCTTGGTGCGCAGGTCTGCGCTCCAGGGAACCTCGTCGCGCGTGACCACATATACGTAGATGCCTTCGCCTTTAAGGGCGTGGGGCATGGGAACCACGGCAGCTTCGCCCACTTCGGGGCAGGCGGCCAGCACGGCCTCTATTTCAGCGGTGGAAAGGCGGTGCCCGGAGACGTTGATGGAATCGTCAATACGTCCCAGTATCCAGAAGTAGCCATCCTGATCGACTTCCGCGGCGTCGCCAGAGGCGTAGCAGCCAAAGCGCGAAAAGTAGGACTGGTATTTTTCTTCATCATTGAAAACGCCTTGCATCATGCCCGGCCAGGGGCGGCGGATGACAAGATGCCCCGCCTTGCATCCGGCTTCGGGTTCTTCGCCGTCGCGCGCGGCCGAACCCATAACCGTGGCATCAATCCCGGGCAGCGGCTTGGAGGCCGAGCCGGGCTTGAGCTTTGTGGCGTAGGGCATGGGGGAGATCATGGCTCCGCCGGTTTCCGTCTGCCACCACGTATCCACAATGGGCAGCTCGCTGCCGCCGATGTGCTTGTGGTACCAGTGCCATGCTTCTGGGTTGATGGGTTCGCCCACGCTGCCCAGGATGCGCAGGCTGCGCAGGTCATAGCGCTCTGTCCATGCCTCGTTCATACGCATGAGTGAGCGGATGACCGTGGGCGCTGTGTAGAGGATGTTGACCCGGAAGTTTTCCACAATGCGCCAGTATCTGTCCGGATAGGGCCAGGTGGGTATGCCCTCGAACATGAGCGTGGTGGCCCCCAGAGCCAGCGGGCCGTAAACGCCGTAAGTGTGACCGGTGATCCATCCCGCATCGGCAGTGCACCAGTAAACATCGTCATCGCGCATGTCGAAGCACCACTGCGTGGTGTGGGCCGCATAGGTCAGATAACCGCCCGTGGAATGCATCACCCCTGTGGGCTTGCCCGTACTGCCGCTGGTGTGCAGCAGAAAGAGCGTATCGTTGGAATCCATCGGTTCGCAGGGAAAGTCGGGGTTAAGGGTGAAGTCGTCAATAAGGTCGTGCCACCAGATATCGCGGTTCCGCTGCATATTGACGTTTTCAAGCCCGGCATGCCTGACCACCACCACATGGGCCACAGAGGGGCATTTTTCCAGAATGGGGTCAAGGTTGGCCTTGAGAGGCTTGAATTTGCCGCCGCGCACGGCTGCATCGGCCGTGATGACCACGCGGGCCTTGCAGCCCTGGATGCGGCTGCGCACGCCGCCTTCCGCATAGCCGGAAAAGATGGCCGTGTGTATGGCGCCTATGCGGGCGCAGGCCAGCATGGCGATAAAAAGCTCCGGTATCATCGGCATATACAGGGCAACATGGTCGCCCTTGCGTATGCGCAGTGAACTCATGGCGTGGGCTACCCGGCAGACTTCTGTATAAAGCATCTGATAGGTGTAGCAGCGCACATCAGTTTCTTTTTCACCTTGCCAGATCAGGGCGGCCTTATTGCGTCTGCCCGAAATAAGGTGTCTGTCGATGCAGTTAAAGGAAGCGTTGAGTTTTCCACCGGTAAACCACTGGTACTTATGGTTTGCTTCGTCAGCTTCCAGTACTTTGTCCCAGCGTTTGAACCAATGGATCAACTGCGATGCTCGCGCTCCCCAAAAGTCGTTGGGGTCTTCCAGGGCGCGGCGGCATAGTGCATTATACTCTTCCGGACCGCAAACCCAGGCCGACGTTTTGCCGTGCTCTGGTGGAAGATAGCTGCGATTTTCATTCAACAGTGTCGTGATCCGTTCCTGAGACATGATCCAGCCTCCATAATGCATAAAACAGTAAAATGAAAAGTTAACACTTTGCCATGATACATGCGTAAAGAGATTTTAAATAACCGTCAAGAGGCAGGATCTTGTTTGTGCTTTCAGTCATAGCTGTGAAAAAAATATCAATATTGCAAAAATTTGATATTTTTTACGGAGCCTAGCGGATTGTAACGCCGTTACAATTGAAGATTTTTTTCACAAGATGGGGTTAAAAAAAATATAATTTTTTTTAGGCAGGTACGTGCAAGCGGCAAAAAATTGGCTGCAAGTGATATTCATCCCGTCCATTGGGAGGGGGTAGCGTTTTTGTCGGGCAAAAGTCTGCCATGAGGGCAGTGAAATGGGTGGAGCAGGCTGGCGAAGGAACACGCTACACCGTGTCCCTTCGGCGCGAACAGGGCGGGCATGGGCGTTTGGCCTGTTGTGACCGCTGGCCGGGTATGGGCGATCGGGCCTGCCATGACCGATTTGGAGACCGGCGGGCGCTGCGGAGCGGCGCTTTGCGGCCTGACAGCAGCTTTTATGGCAAAACGCCTGGCTGAAGTTCCGGTGTTGAGGGCTGTGGCAATGCTGTGAGCGCGCCCGATCGCACCAGGAGCAGATCCAGGCAAAAAGGCCGACAAAAGAAAAAATCTTGCTCTGGGCGCGTGCCTTTAGGCAGTGTCGTCACGAGATGAATTTCCTTGGTATATCAAGGAGAACGAGCCTTTTATGCAGGGAGTGTACTCTTATGGTACTCGACCGGAATAAAAGGCGAAGTTCGACGCAGAGATACCGGGAAAGGCGCTCGTGACGACACTCTACAGCTAGGGCAATGCTATCCTGAATTTGTTCTGACGGCTGCGCCGACAGGCACCCGCCACAAAGGGGCTGGCGCTATGGGAATACGCACGCTGTGGGATCGCGCGCGATGGTTGCGCTGTCCGGGAGCGTGACAGGCGCTGTGCATTTTTGTGGATGGATTGCATGAAATATCCGGTTGCCGCGGCAATCCGTTGGCTGTCATTGCAAACCTTTTGTCCGGCCAGCTGTGTCGGATGTCTGCGCGCTTGGGCGTGGCGGCGTGGGCAGAGCGCGGAAAGTCGCACTTTGGGGGCTTACACGCGCCGTGAAAGAGTGTACGGTTTACCCGCGCCGTCCTGACGATTCAGGTTTTCTGCCGTTCTTTGCCGGCATGCTGCGGCCTTGCAGGCCATGCATTTTGTGCAGGCGGCAGAGTGCTCGTGTCGGGTACGTGTCCTGACGATGTTTTTTCGGAGCGTGTGCGGAACAGAAGGCTTCGTGTTCCGGCTCGGATAAAAATATGATCCGCGCATTTTTTTGGCTGCTGGCTGCCGGAAGGCGCGTTATGCCCCGTCCGTTTTGCTCTCCGCCATTTCCGCCGTTGCGGAAGGGTTGTCAGACGCGCTTTCAGCCCCCGCAGCATCAGCCGTCTCACTACATGGCGGCCCGTTGATGACCGCGCCGATCATGACGCCCAGATGGCACATGGCCAGGGCCAGCCACCAGACCCGGTAAAAATCGTGGCCGAAAATGCCGTTAAAAAGCCAGGCTACAAAACCTGCCCAAAAGCAGGCAGTCATGTGCCAGTAAATGCCCCTTTGCTTGAGGGCGCGTTCGGCCTGCAGGCGCGGCCTGATGCGCGCATAGCCCCACCAGGAAAAACCCAGCAGAAAGATCATGCCCAGGGCAAAGCCCACAAGCCCGTGCGCATACAGCATGTCCAGATAAAGATTGTGCGGATGGCTGATGGTGATGAGGTCTTTTTCCGGGGTAAGGCCCAGACTGCGGAAGGCGGAATTATATTGCCCGGCCCCGGCCCCGAACCAGGGGTGTTCCAGAAAAACGCGCCAGCCGAGCTTCCACAGGCTCCAGCGGCCGTCTTCCACAACAGCGTCCAGACGTGCGCGACCCTGCGCCACAAGAATCAGAAGCAGGCCGGCTGCGGCAAGAAGCGCCCCTTTCCAGCGAACCGAAGAAGTTCCTGTCAGAAACAGCCACAGGCCCATGACGGCGGCAATAGCCAGCGCGCCACTGCGGCTGCCCGCGCCGGCCAGCAGGAAAAAGGCCGGCCAGAGAACGGCCATGCTCAGCAACAGTGACGGCAGTCGTGAAAAAAACTGGCGCAGTATAAACCAGATGCCGAATGCCGGTATGAGGGCGAGGGCAATGTAGTTGCCTACCTCGTAATCGTCAAAACTGCCTGTCAGACGCCCGTTGCTGAGCGGGTAGCCCATGAGAAAATCCCTGCCGGTCTGTGCCTGCCACACACCGTCCAGGCCCTGCCAGAAAACGGCCAGCACGCTGGCCCAGACCAGGCGGCGCAGGTCTTTTTCGTTACGGACGCACTCCATGGCGATGAAGGGCAGAATAAAGCCCTTGTTGAGGCCGGAACCGGCGTGCAGAAAAGACGCACCGGGGTTTTGCGAAAAAACCACGCCGATAATGACCATAAGCCCAAGGCAGACAAAGAGCGGCCAGGCTCCCAGTCTGCGCAAGACGCTGTTTTGCCAGTTGCAGCGGTAATACTGGATGAGAAAGATCAGGCAAACCACGGGCATGATGTCGCGAATGGCATAGCCCGAGGGAAATGCGGCAAGCGAGGCCCAGAATGACCAGAAAAGGCAGGAGAACCAGCGCTCGGCGGGCGGCATCTGTCGAAATGCCGCCAAGGCGGCACGCAAGGCGGTTATCTGGTTTTTGCCATATTCCAGCAGAGTTTGCACAGCGCCTCCCGAGCATTGTTACAGAAAAATATCTATCTGAGATAAGACGCTTTTATATCCCGCGCCTTCTGTTTGTTCAAGTGCGGCAAAAACCTTGCCATGCGTCGGCATGCAAAATATACTGAGATAGTTCGTTATCTTATTATGAGGATACTATGGCACGATTTACAGGATTTGATGAGGTTTACAGCGCTCTTTATGTCGATTTTGACAACATTTTTACCCGTTTTCTTGAAATTGACCCTGAGGCGGCCCGTGCCTTCGGCGCCGCGCCGTACCGCTGGGTACGCTGGATAGAGAATCACGCCCTGCGCATCCTTTACGGCGAAGGCGTGCGCCGCCGCATCCTGAAACGCATGTGCTATCTCAATCCGCAGCGTTATCAGGAGTTTCGCAACTCTTTCATCCGCAGCGCCTTTCAGGTTGTGGATTGTCCGCCCCTTACATCCCGCGGCAAGACAAGCACTGATATTCATCTTGTTATGGACTGCATGGATGATCTTTCGCACTCTACAAAGTTTGATGAATTCATTATACTTTCCGGAGATGCTGATTTTACACCTCTGCTTATCCGCCTTCAGGAGCACGCCAGGCGCACCCTTGTGCTTTCTGTGGGTTACTCCTCTCCGGCATATACGGCCGCGGCTTCATGGCGTATCCGTGAAGACTGGTTTTTGCAACAGGCTCTGCGTGATGATCGCGATGATATGGAAGGCGACACCGGAGACCTTGCAGGCAAAAACGCTTCTCATGCAACGCTGGTGCAGGCCCCCGGCCGTGCGCCTCAAGGCGATAACGGCTATGGCAGGGGCGGCGATGCCTTTTCCGCAGACGATGCCGATGATGCCGATGATGGCGAAGAATCCACGCCCGGCAACGCCTGGTAAAAGATGTTCCGCATATGGTGTGTTCCGGCGGCGTTGGCGCTTGACGCGGGGCGCGCCCGAAGCTAAAGATGATCACGCTTTCTTTTGGTTCCCGCCCCGTTCAGGGGGTATTGCGCACTCCGGCGAAAAGTTCAGCCGTGGCCTTGCCGCCACGGGGCAGATCGCGGGGCAGGCTTTTCCACTGGCGCTGTGGGCGGCGGGCTTTGACGGAAACCATTTAAGGAGGTCCCATGCTTCGCCGAATGACATTCGCCTTCATTGGTTTTGTTCTTATGTGCAGCTCTGCTGCGGCCGCTGAAAAAATCGTGGTTGCCAGCGACTGTACCTGGCCGCCCATGGAAATGCTCGATGCAAACAAGAAACCCGAAGGTTACTCCAGCGACTACCTGCGGGCTGTGGGCAAGGCCGCGGGTCTTGACATGGACATCCGCAACGTGGCCTGGGACGGGATTTTCGGCGGCGTAGCCACCGGGCAGTATGATATCGTGGCTTCTTCCGTCACCATTACGCCCGAACGCCAGAAACAGTTTGACTTCACCGACCCTTACTATGAGGTTGTGCAGGCCGTGGTGCTGCCCGAAGGGCAGAGCATAAAGAGCCTGGCCGACCTCAAGGGCAAAAAGGTGGGCGGCCAGATAGGCACTACCGGCATTTTTGTGACCCGTAAGGCCGATGTGGGCGCGGACATCAAAGAATATGACGATGTAGGCCTGGCGATCCAGGATCTGGTCAACGGCCGCATCGATGCGGTGGTCTGCGATGATCCCGTTGCCATGTACTATGTCAACAAAAAAGCCGACACCGCTGGAAAGCTGAATATTTCGTACAAGACCGATGAAAAGGAATACTACGGCTTTACCGTGCGCAAGGGCCGCAAGGACCTGGTGGAAAAGCTCAATAAAGGCATCAGAGAAGTAAAGGCGTCCGGTGAGGAAGCCAGAATTATTGAAAAGTGGATGGGCAAATCCAACTAGCCCACAGGGGACGCTGCCGGCAGTATGGCCGTGTCCGTCGCATGAAGGAGGTTTCATGATACGTCGTTTTGCTTTCGCCCTGCTGGTTCTGACCATGTTTTGCGGTCAGGCTTTGGCCGCTGAAAAATATGTTGTGGCTACCGACTGCACCTGGCCGCCTATGGAGCTCCTTGACGAAAACAAGCAGCCCGTCGGTTTTGACGTGGACTTCATCACTGAAGTGGGCAAGGCCGCCGGCTTTGAGGTGGACGTGCGCAATATCGCATGGGACGGCATTTTCGGCGGCGTAGCCACCGGCCAGTATGACATTGTCGCTGCCGCCACCACCATCACGCCCGAGCGCCAGAAGCAGTTTGATTTTTCCGACCCCTATTATGAAGTGGCTCAGGCCGTGGTGCTCCCCGCAGGGCAGAGCATAAAGAGCCTTGAAGACCTCAAGGGCAAGAAAGTGGGCGGCCAGATCGGAACCACGGGCGTCTTTGTGCTCCGCAAGTCCGGCGTGGCTGTGGATCTCAAGGAATATGACGACGTGGGTCTGGCAATTCAGGACATGCTCGGCGGCCGCATTGACGCCGTGATCTGCGACGAGCCCGTTGCCATGTACTATGCCAACAAGAAGTCCGATACCGCCGGCAAGCTGAATCTTTCGTTCAAGACCGCCGAAAAGGAATACTACGGCTTTACCGTTCGCAAGGGCCGCAAGGACCTGGTGGAAAAGCTCAACAAGGGTATCAAGGCAGTCAAGGCGTCGGGCGTTGAGGCCCAACTGCTTGAAAAGTGGATGGGCAAGGCCGAGTAGAGCAGTTTCCCCCTGGAATTGTCTGGCGACTGCGCGAGCAGACGCCCGCCACGATGGACAGGGCGCGCAAAAGCTGCGCCGTTCAGCGCCTTCGTGAGCGTCAGATACCTTGAGCATGCATATACTCAAGGGAAAAAAAGCTCTGGACCGGACCAGCCATTATGGTTTCATGGGAGTCCGGGCCGTATGGCCCGGACTCCGCAGCCGTATTGATCTGAAGGATTGTGATGCACGATAAAAAAGACGGAAGCAAGGGCAACATCATTATGGTCACGGAGGGGGCCTCCATCCCTGACCCGCGAGAATGGCGGCTCATCAATGCCTGGTCCATCGCCCTTGTCGGGGCCGTTTCCACCTTGTTTGCCCTGTGCCTGCTCTGGCCTGAACCCTATTTGCGCATTTTGCTCTATCTGCCGGACGGCGTTCTTATCACCTTCAAGATCACCGTTCTTTCCATCTGCTGTGCCGTGCCTCTTGGCCTGCTCACCGGCCTCGGGCGTATTTCAAACAATCGCCTGATCAATCTTGTCGCCTCCACCTATGTGGAGGTGATTCGCGGCATTCCTTTGCTGGTGCAGATTTTTTACATCTACTACGCGCTTTCGCGTTTTGTGCAGGTCAGCGGCGTTACCTCCGCCGTGGTGGCTATCAGTTTTTGCTACGGCGCGTATATGGGCGAGGTTTTCCGCGCGGGCATCACCGCCATCAGCAAGGGGCAGAGCGAGGCTGCGCGTTCGCTGGGCTTCAACGGCTTTCAGACCATGCGCTATGTGGTTCTGCCGCAGGCCATGCGCACCATTCTGCCGCCCGTGGGCAATGAATGCATCGCCATGCTCAAAGACACCTCCCTGGTATCCATCATGGCTGTGCCGGACATCATGCAGCGCGCCAGAAGCTTTGTGGGCACAACCTATCTCTATTTTGAGACGTATACTGTGGTGGCACTCATATATCTTGTCATCACTCTTATTCTTTCCAAAACCGTGAGCATCATGGAAGCCAGGCTGAACTATTATGACGGAAAGTAGCACCGCCGCCACGCAGGACGCGCCTGCGCCCATCATTGCTATCAGTAATGTGTGGAAATATTTTGGTTCTTTGCCCGCCTTGCAGGACGTGAGCCTGGACGTGGCCTCCGGCGAACGGGTGGTCATTATCGGTCCCTCCGGTTCGGGTAAATCAACCCTGCTGCGTTCCATAAACCGTCTGGAAGAAATCGATCAGGGCAGTATTGTGGTCAAGGGGCAGAATATCATGAGCCCGGACAACGATATCAACCTGGTGCGCCAGAATCTGGGCATGGTTTTTCAGCAGTTCAACCTTTTTCCGCACAAGACCGTGTTGGAAAACCTGACCCTTGCCCCCATCAAGCTGCGCAAGCTCTCGCGCGAAGAGGCTGAATCCCGCGCATTGGGTTTGCTGAAAAAAGTGGGCATCAGCGACAAGGCCAATGTCTATCCGGCCATGCTTTCCGGTGGGCAGCAGCAGCGTGTGGCTATTGCCCGCGCGCTGGCCATGCAGCCCGACATCATGCTTTTTGACGAACCGACTTCCGCCCTTGACCCTGAAATGGTGGGCGAAGTGCTGGACGTTATGGTCAAGCTGGCTGAAGAGGGCATGACAATGGTCTGTGTTACCCACGAAATGGGCTTTGCCCGTACCGTGGCCGACCGTCTTATCTTTATGGATCAGGGACAGATCGTTGAACAGGGCAGGCCGGAAACCCTGTTTACCACACCCCGCCATCCGCGGTTGCGCCAGTTCCTGAACCAGATTCTTTAGAGCATTTTAACTTTTAAATTGCTCTGGCGGCTGCGTGAGCAGACGTTCGCTACGGAGGCGTAAGCGCAGTTTATCTGTGCGGTTAAACGCCGAAGTGAGCGTGCCTTAAACTTTGAGAATGTATATTCTCAAAGTTAATCTGCTCTAGAACATTTTCACTTTGAAATTGCTCTGGCGGCTGCGTGAGCAGACGTTCGCTACGGAGGCGTAAGCATAGGGCGGAAAGGCGTACGTGCAGCTTCAGCGCCTGCCCGTAAGCGCTTGGGATGCATAGCAGCACTGCTTGCTTATGCTGCCAGGCGAAGCGGTGAATGCTATCCCGCTTTGAAAGTATATCTTTCAAGGCTGATATTCTCCGGTGCATGCAGTTTTTGGGGCCTGAGGGGCTGTTTTGCACGGCAAATCCGCCCCCAAGCCATTGTTTGCCCCCTCAAAAATTACTGGCGTCCCGAACGCCAAAAGCCCGCCTTTGTCCCCTCGGCAATGATGAAAACTGTGGATTGCGGCGGCAGAGACCGTGGTATGTCTACCGGCAACAGCATTTTCTCCGGCACCGTGGCCGTGGCCGTGAGCGGCGGCGTGGACAGTCTTTGCGCTCTTGTCATGTTGCAACAGGCAGGACACAGGGTGTTGGCGCTGCACGGCCTTTTTCTGCCTGACGCCGCCCCAGAACCGCTGCCCGGCCTTGCTGCGGCCTGCGCGATCCTTGGCGTGCCCCTGCATGTGGCGGATCTCAGACCTGTTTTTGAGCGTGAGGTTCTGGCCCCCTTTGCCGCTGCGTATGCGGCGGGGCGTACGCCCAATCCCTGCGCACTGTGCAATCGCGCCATAAAATTCGGCGCTTTGTTTGATGCCGCCGTGAATTTGGGCGCGCAGGCACTGGCTACCGGCCATTATGCGCGGCTGGCGGCCGCTCCGGAAGATGAGGCCAAGGGTGGGGCTGAGGGTGAGGTTTCGGTCTCTCAGCCCCAATGTTCAGAGCCGGCGGCTTCG
>NZ_JBAIYR010000033.1:0-13950 GCF_036763145.1 Desulfovibrio sp. 1188_IL3213
GAGAAAAGTGTATTATGGTGACTCATGTCCAAAATCTCCTTGTGTGGCAAAGTTTTTCGCAAACTCTTTATACCACATCGCATTGAGATTTTGGACTTTTTTCTTAACCCTTAGCCGGACAGCAATGAGCTTGAAGCCAGTTTTTGACTGCCTTGTCACGCGCCATCAGAGCGCGAAGCCCATCACGGATAACTTCGCTTTCTGTCGCATACTCACCAGCTTGCACCTTTGCCTTGACCACATTTGCCATCTCATTGGGCAGCGTGATGCTGAATTGCTGTGTCGTCCGCATATAGCCTCCTTCAGCATTGATAGGATTAAGTCCTACTCAACTTTATGAAGCCCCGCAATTATAAGTAGCCCTACGGGGTTAACCGCCTCACGCCTGTGCCATGTTTGACACAACCCTGCACGTAAAGCTGATTTTTGAACAGTTGCCAAAAAAATCAGATCAATATGCCCATACTTAACAGGTGATACGGGGCTTACCAACTATATTGCCTATTGTTTAGGCTCAGATATGGAGCCAAAATCGTTGGATATCGCGTGTAATATAGATTTTATGCATTTACTGCGCATATATTAAAGTCATGATAAAAATTACCACGTTACACTCAGTGGCAGGCGCTTTTTTGCGCCACGGCTCCATTTCCCCCCCCCCAAGTATCCTACGCTTCTCACAAAACTTGCGATACTAGCATCGCACCGGGGAGGTTGCATGACCTATACCATTCACGGACGACACATTATTGTGTTGGGAGACAGAACAACGCACGGTGGTCAGGTTATCAGTGGATCAATGACTTTCAGCTATCTTGGTGTGCCCGTGGCGCGTGTCGGGGATCAGGTGACATGTCCCAGGTGTGGCGGTGTCCATAAAATTGTCGAGGGTACTGAAAATACATTTGATCATGATATGCCCGTTGCCGTGCATGATTGCCGCACGTCCTGCGGTGCAAGGCTGATAGCGGAAAGCGCGAACAAGCCTTGGAATCCAGCATGGGCTGATGGCCTTAGCTCTCCCCGTTTTGAGGCCCCACCCAAAGCACCGCCACCGCTCAACGATTCCGAAATGCGCGCCTTTCACACACAGGCTGAAAAACAGGGTCTGGGCGACAGAAAAACCCTGGCCCAATACCGCAAGGTTACTGCCGGCATTTCACTGAGCGCCGGGCATTACAGCGGGTGGGAAAACCGCGATATCCCCATCAATGGGGAGGCCTTGGTATACGTAAAAAATATTGGGGAATATATTACTCCTGTAACTGTAAAAGCTGGGATTTCCCGAGGAGAAATACAAATTCAAGGGTGCCATCTTATACAACAATGGGAACATGTGTTCAGATTTATTGGGAATACTGGAACATGGACTGTTTCTGTTGATGCTCCTACGGATGTGTATATGCTTCATATTGAGGTATGGACAAAGGATATTTATGCGAATTAATATACTTTTTTTCCTTGCCATCACGGTTATAACGCCACTGTCTGTTCATGCAAGCGAAGTACGTATACCTTGCAACAGTGTGAAAGAAATAGAAATACGTAAGACAGTCCCCGGAATGCCAGTACTTATGAATGGGGTCCGAGGGAGTTGTAAGGGATATGATTGTTATGTGATAGGTATACGGCTGAATGAAAAAGAGGCGGCAATCATGCGCGATCAGGTTTGCCTTTTTATTGGCCAACCATACGACGTATATGTTGGTACAAAAAAAATGATTTCTGGTATCAAGAGGGATTTTGTGCCACCTGTAGAAATTTTTAGCCTCGTAGGTGAAGATGCTGTATATGCAGAATTTGAGGAGGCAGAAGCAAGGGCCATTGAAATTTGTCCGGACAGACCCGTAAGATATGCCGGGATTCTTGGCGAACGGCCAAAGCCTGATTAAAGTCGCGAGGGACAAATGGAGCAGATGTAGAGGGCTCAACACCAAAGTGTAGAGCTTAAGTACTATGACCAAACTTCTAGAGTGGTAGGCCAAATAGCGTACTCACGGAAAAAGCGGCAAGCCACCATTATGGCAGCTTACCGCTTTTCGACGTCGAAAATTAATGATTCCAAAATGCGCGATTTTCACGCCCAGGCTGAATAGAGTCTGGGCGACAGAAAAACCCTGGCCCAATACCGCAAGGTTACTGCCGGCATTTCACTGGATTACATACATGTAATGTTTATTTCAGGCCATTTTTCATTCAAACTTTTTCACCAGCCAAACCACCCATAAAATACCTATCCGTGAATTTTATAGACCTACTGCAAAAGCAGCGTATTTTCGCAGAGGTTTGAGCAAAAGTATGGACAACGGTATGGATACGGCCATGTACTCGCTAAAATCATACCCTTTTTGAACGCAAAAACCGCCAAGCTATCATCAGATAACTTGGCGGTTTTACTTGCTATGTGGCGGAGAGGGAGAGATTTGAACTCTCGATACAGGTTTAAGCCCGTATACTCGCTTAGCAGGCGAGCTCCTTCGGCCGACTCGGACACCTCTCCGCGTGCAACGGACGCAGCAGCGCCCAGAATGCAGAAGCGCAATCTAGCTCAGTACAGCATGCCTGTCAAGAGAATCAAGAGAATGAACATTATTGCTCCGTATTTAAAAAAGCCCGTTGCCCGCCCTTGAGCCACACAGCCGCATGTTCAGGCAGTTACCCACGCACGGTAAGAACACAGGACGGCGCATGATCCTTCCCGCGCCTACCTGCCGCACAGGCTGCGGCCTTGGGCCGCAGCCTCGCAGCAATCTGCCGTTCTTTCGTTTTGTCAGATAAAAAGCAGGCGCAAACTGCGCACGAAACAGCCAGCACCCGAAGCATTTCCTTGCCGGAAGAACCGCACGTTGACCCTTGCCGCTGCTTGGCGTAATTTAGGAGTTTACATTATCGCCAGGAGCAATGGAGCGCAGTATGGCCCCCGAAACAAAATCCGCAGTCCCTTCCCCCGCAGCAGGTTCCTCCAATCCTTCTTCCACAACCGCAGCGGCGGAGCCTGCAAGCAAGCCCGGAGTGGACTTTATCCGGGCGCGCATCATGGAAGACAACGCCACCGGCCGCTACGACGGCAAGGTTCATACGCGCTTTCCTCCTGAGCCGAACGGCTACCTGCACCTGGGACACGCCAAGTCCATCTGCCTGAACTTCGGCGTTGCAAAGGAATTCAGCGGCCTGTGCAACCTGCGCTTTGACGACACCAATCCCACCAAGGAAGAACAGGAATACGTCGACTCCATCCGTGAAGACGTCCACTGGCTTGGCGGCGACTGGCAGGACCGGGAATTTTACGCTTCCAACTATTTTGAGCAGTTGTACGAATATGCCGAGCAGCTTATCAAAATGGGCAAAGCCTACGTGGACGACCTTTCGGCCGAAGAAATCCGCGAACATCGCGGTACGCTTACCGAGCCCGGCCGCGAAAGCCCCTGGCGCAACCGCAGTGTGGAAGAAAACCTCGACCTCTTCCGCCGCATGCGTGCCGGAGAATTTGCCGACGGCGAACGGGTGCTGCGCGCCAAGATCAATATGGCTTCGCCCAACCTTGTCATGCGTGACCCCACAATCTACCGCATCCGGCATGCCGAACACCACCGCACGGGCAATACATGGTGCATCTATCCCATGTATGACTTTACCCATTGCCTGTCGGACTCCATTGAGGGCATCACCCACTCGCTCTGTACGCTGGAATTCGTGAACAATCGCGAACTGTATGACTGGGTGCTTGAAACCCTCGGGGTCTATCACCCCCAGCAGATCGAATTCGCCCGTCTCAATCTCACCTATACCGTGCTCTCCAAGCGCAAGCTCATCCAGCTTGTCAAAGAAGGCCACGTACAGGGATGGGACGACCCGCGCATGCCCACCCTCAGCGGTCTGCGCCGCCGGGGCGTGCCGCCCGAAGCCCTGCGCGAATTTTGCTCCCGTATCGGCCTGGCCCGGGCTGATTCCACCGTGGAATACTCCATGCTGGAATTCTGCGTACGCGAGCACCTGAATGCCCATGCCGCGCGCGTCATGGCCGTGCTTGACCCCATCAAGGTGATCATTGAAAACTACCCTGAGGGGCAGGTGGAAGAATTTGACATGCCCTACCACCCGGAAGATGAAAGCTACGGCAGCCGCAAGGTTCCCTTCTCGCGCGAAATTTACATCGAGCGTGACGACTTCCGTCTGGATCCGCCCAAAAAATACCACCGTCTGGCCCCCGGCGTGGAAGTGCGCCTGCGTTATGCCTACTTCATCACCTGCCGCGAGGCCGTGCTGGATGAAAACGGCAACATCACGGAACTGCGCTGCGTTTACGACCCCGAAAGCCGCGGCGGCCAAAGCCCGGATGGGCGCAAGGTCAAGGGAACCATCCACTGGGTTTCTGGCGCGCACGCCCTCCCCGCCGAAGTACGCCTGTACGAACAGCTTTTCAGCGTGGAAAACCCTAATGCCGCTCCCGAAGGCCAGTCTTTCCTGGACTATATCAATCCCCAGTCCCTCACGGTCATCGAGGGTCTGCTTGAACCGGCCCTTGCGGAACTTGCCGTAGGCCAAAAAGTGCAGTTCGAGCGCCTCGGCTACTTCTGCAAGGACAAGGACAGCACAGCGGAGCGCCCGGTCTTTAACCGCACAGCAACCCTGCGCGACACCTGGGCCAAACTTGAGAAAAAAGGATAAGGTCCACAAGGCCCCTTGGCGCTGGGCAACAAGCCGATTCGGCAGAAATGCCCGCGCCGGCTACAAACCGCAATTTGCGGTAATGCCCTTGCGGCCCAGACACTTGCGCCCATTCCGGCCTACCCGCGAAAGCAAGTAAACCGGGCATAAAATTCATGCTTGACAGCCGCAGTATCTGTATATATATTGCGCGTCTCAACGGGTCGTTAACTCAGCAGGTAGAGTATCTGCCTTTTAAGCAGAGAGTCGCAGGTTCGAACCCCGCACGACCCACCAAAAAAATCAAAGGCTTATGGCTACATGCCATAAGCCTTTTTTCATTGGGCATGCCCGTTTTCTGCCGGCTCGCCAAGGGGCGAACGTTTCAGTACAGCTGCTGAGGTGAGCGCACACGCCCGCCTCAGCCGGCTTCAATCATTTCCTGTATGGCAATCAAGGGCATGCACTGACATGATTCTTTCATTCCAACCAACAGCTTCAAAGCCCGGCAACGACACGGAGTGCTCATCAGAGCCTGATTATCTACGCGGCGCATGGCGGGTGGCACAGGCCGTCTTGTTTGCAGACGCACACCCCCAGGGAGACAGCCTCAGAAACGGATTAAGCCAACCCCAAAATCGCTTTCCCCGGGGCCTAGAGCAATTTCACTTTGAAATTGCTCTGGCGGCTGCGTGAGCAGTCGCCCGCCGCAAAGATGCAAGCGCAATTTACTTGCGCGGTTAAGCAGCGAAGCGAGCGTGTCTTAAACTTTGAGAATGTACATTCTCAAAGTTAATCTGCTCTAGGTGTTTGCGGGGCTGGCAGCTTCTGGAAGGCAAGGCCCCTGCCCCACCACCACTGCCACCAAGGGTCAATCTGGCATTCCGCAGGCGTAAGCCCTCAAATTTTAGCCGGTCCCCCTCGCGTGAAAAGGGAGACCGGCCGCTGGAGGAGATACGCCATCAGATTACGGGGCTGTACAGGCTACGGGGCAGTAGCATGCACAAGTAGTCGTGTTGGCGGGCTTCCCACGCGCATGGACATGGGAAACATTGGGTTCAGGCAGCAAGGCTGACAAAGCAAGGCTGTTGCAGCTTCTGCCCGAGTGAATTTTTTTCAGCTACGCAGCGAGCTGGTCAGACTTTTTTTCAGCCTTCTGGGCCATATGATCCCTCAGGTCAGATTCACCCAGGATCATATACGTGCGCTCCTCTTCAGAAATGGCATGTACAGCCTTGTACCGCACAATGTAGAAGCAGACCCCCAGAATAGACCAGGCAACCAGCACATGCCACGACTCAGGCCCGATGCAGGCAGGCGACATGGGCAGCGTCAGCAATCCCAGACAGATCAAAGACGCCGCGCAGCCCAGTATCCCGCTTATATTACAGTTGTCTTTATGGTTACGCATGATCACGAAAGCGGATGCCGAGGCAAAGAAGTAGGCCACGATGGTACCGATTGAAGACATGTCCACAACCCAGGATAGAACTTCGCGGCCGAAAAATGGCGCAATTGCCACCACAACGAGCGTAAAGTTGAGCGCGTTGTGCGGGGTTTTGTGCTTGTCATGCAGGGACGAGAACCATACCGGCAAAATATGGGCACGCCCCATGCTGAACATAAGCCGTGAACTGGCTATGAAAAATCCGTTAATACCGGTCAGAATGGCGGAGAGCACCGCAAGGGCGAGCACGAAGCTGCCGACCTTGCCCAGCGAAAGACTGACGGTATAGCCCGTATGCCATACGGGATTGAGCGCCAGCAATTCCGGATAGGGAATAACAGCGGCCACAGCCAGGGTAATTATGCTGTATGTGACGATGCCGCAGACAATGGATAAAATCATGAGCCGCACGCCTGTTTTCGCGGAAAAATTAAATTCCTCCGCAGCCTGCGGGATAGTGTCAAAACCCACGAAAAGCCAGGGTGCAATGGCCGTGACCGCAGCTATGGACGCAATGACCGACTTGTCCTGTGCAAACCAGGGTTCGATATTCTGCCATTGGCTTGTGGGCGACACCACCGCGCCCACAAGAAGCGCAAGTACACCCACAGCAAGTATAACCGCCAGCACAACCTGCACCTTACTTACGACATCCGCACCTCTGTAATTGAGATACCAGAACAGCGCCAATACAGCTTCCAAAAATAATAACTCACCGAAATAAATTTTCCATTCAGCAATACTGTACATGTACCCCAGTTCCAAAACGCCGGGTATGAGAAAGCGCGTCAAGAGCACAATGGCAGTGCCGTTGAGTGCAATAATGCAAAGATAACCCAAAAGTAGCGCCCACCCGCCCACAAAGGCCAAGCCTGGCCCAAATGCCGCGTAGGCAAAAGCAAAAACACCACCAGCCACAGGGTAAAGCCCCACAACTTTACCGTAACTTACCGCAATAAACATGAGCAGCAGACCCCCGCATACAAAACCTATGCAGGCGCCGATCGGCCCAGAACCCGGCAAAAACCTCAAGCCGGGCATAATGAAGGCTCCCCATCCGATAATCGCGCCGAATGCTAACGCCCATATGGACAATGGGGACATATTTTTTTCCAAGACCGGTCGGGATTCATGAACTTGTGACATACAACAGTTCTCCTCGGTTTTGGCACCTTCCGTGGCGCATCAGGCAATCAAATTGCTGGCATAAAAAGTTGTGGAGCGCAAAAAAATCGCCATATCTGAAAATTTGAATGAATTTACCTTGCAACCGAAAGGGCGCGCCCGGGAGTTATCCGGACGCGCCCTTTTCTGACTATTTGTTGAAATGCGCCTTGTCGAGATGCTCGTACTTGGGCAGGAACCTGGTCGGCAAGGCCAGGGCGTCTCTACGGAAAGGAGGCGCAAGACGCGTGCCGTCGGTCATGATTTCGATAACCGCGGGGCGACGGTTCTTTCTGGCCGTGTCCAGAGCCTCGGCCAGGTCTTTCTGCGTGTTGACGGTATAGCCGTCAGCACCCATGGCTTCACCGATCTTGGCGTAGGACTTGGACCAGATGTCCGCGCCCACAAAACGGTTATTGTAGAAGTCCACCTGGTTTTTCTTTTCGGCGCACCAGGCCCCGTTGTTGTAAACGGTGGCGATGACCGGCAGGTTGTACTGGCAGGCGGTGGGTACTTCAAAAAGGCTCATGCCCCACGCGCCGTCACCCACGATAGCCACGGTCAGGTCTTCGGGGCAGGCCAACTGCGCGCCCAGGGCGGCCTGATAGGCAAAGCCCGTGTTGCCGAAGGTCAGGGTAGCCACATGGCGCTTGGTTTTCTTGAAGCGCAGGTAGCTGTTGGCCGTGGAAGACGTGTTGCCGATATCGGTGGTGGCAATGGCGTCGTGATCCGTAATGAACTTGCCCACCACTTCCAGGGCCTTGCGCGGATGCATGCGCCCGGCTTCCACAGGCTCATCAGCGATGAGCGCGATTTCCGCATACCAGTTGGCAAGCTCGTCCTTCACCAGGTTGTGCACCGGGGTGAGGTCCTTCTTGGCGGGTACGGCTTCACGCAGGCGCGCGAACAGCTCTTCCGAGGCGTCCTTGGCGTCGGCGCACAGGCCCACGGCAACGGGGTGCGTCTTGGCGATATGGCGGGGGTTGATGTCAATCTGCACAATCTTGGCGGTCTTGGGGAAATAGTTGATATCATACTGCGGCAGCGTGCCGAAATAGGACAGCCTTGTACCCACGGCCAGAATGACGTCGGCCTTCTGCAGAATGCGCATGGCGGCCTTGGAACCCATGTAACCGATGGGGCCAGTCCACAGAGGATGGTCGCAGGGGAAGGCATCGTTGTGCAGATAGGTCGTCGCCACGGGCGCGCCCAGATATTCGGCCATGGCCTTGAGGGTTTCCATGCAGCCGGAGTCCACCACGCCACGGCCGGAAATGATCACCGGGTTCTTGGCGTTTTTCAGCACTTCCACGGCGGCGGCAAAGTGTTCGGGATTGCCGATGCCGCCGGGGGCTACGCGGTATTGTGAAGGATGCAGGATGTCTTCATCCAGTTCGCCGTAGAAGTAGTCGCGGGGGATATCCACAAGCACGGGGCCGCGTTCGGCGTAGGCGATGCGGAAGGCCGTGCGCAGAATGTCGGCAGCGCGCTTGGGATGCGGCACGCGCAGCGAGGCTTTGGTGATGGGCTTGAACAGGTTCCACGTGTCACATTCCTGAAAACCGTCCCAGCCTACGGAAATGCTGCCGGCGCTGGGCGAAATGACCACCATGGGCGAATGCGCCATGTTGGCGGTTGCCACGGCCGTTACATAGTTGGTGATGCCGGGGCCGTTCTGCCCGATAACCACGCCCGCCCTGCCGGTAAGGCGGCTGTAGGCGTCTTCCATATGCCCGGCAGTCTGCTCATGACGCACCGAAACAAAATCAATCCCCGCAGCGGGGAACAAGTCCAACATATCCATGAAGGCGGAACCGAGGATACCGCTTACATGGTTTACTCCTTCCTGAACCAAAACTTCTGTCATGGCCTCACTGGGCGTCATCTTGGGCATGTTATCCTCCGATACAAATGCATGATAGGTTGTTACCGCTTCCCGCGTATCCGGCGTCTTGTCATGTCTTACGGGGCTTGTGGCCCGTAGCTTGCAGAACCATGTGGGGTTTTGCCGAAAACTGCCTGTAACGTGGGGCTGCCTGCGCACCGCCTAAGCTTGTATCTGAGTAATACAAGAAGTGTTCCAGAGCGCCGATATGGTTAACATATTTTAAACATTGACATTATCATGCGGCCCCCTGCATAATGCTAATGCAATATCGCCTTACTACGCATATTACCATGTTGACATAATGCAGCATCGCATTATCTGTAAAAAAATGGAAAGGGCGCATATGAACAAATACATATATGACATAATATATCTTCTTAACCTAATGCCCTCCAGCAGCTGTGCACTGGTTTGTAGTGACGAACATTGGGCTATTGAGGCATGTAGTCATTCGTTTCATCTACTTATGCAGAAAATCAGCGATTCGCTCCCAGATGCTAAAGACAGACATATTCCCGCGCAAGGCAGCAATATTTCACTTTTAAAAACGCTTGAACGTTATTGCGCCCCCAGACTGTCCAAAAAAGTGCAAGCAAGTGAGCCAGATACCCCCATTGACATCTGCCTGCCCTGCGGCAAATGGGCGCTCTGCTGGAAATGGCTGAACGATGAAGATTCCCCGACAGGAAAAAACAGGCGCAGGTTTGTTATCCTGCATGAAAGCCATGTGGCGGATAATGAGCAGGACGTGCACCTCCTGTATCAGGAATTGCACGCCATCATGGATTCAATGTATGACGGCATGTGGATTATCGACGGCAATGGCACCACGCTGTACGTCAATAAGGCCATGAAGCGCATCGCCAACATTGAGCCCGAAGAGATGGTCGGCAAGTCTGTGACCATTCCGATGCTGGAAGGCAAATTTTCGGCGGCAGTGACGCTGGAAGCTCTTGAGCAAAGAAAAATCGTCACAAGATTCGATGACTATCCCAACGGAACCCGCTGCCTCAATACAAGCACACCCATCTTTGACAAGCAGGGCAATATCTGGCGCGTGGTGGCCTGTATTCGCGACCTTACAGAGCTTGAAACCTTGCAGCGGCGGCTGGCCGATGCCGAACGCGCGGCATTTTTGCGTCAGGCCGAAGCGGCAGCCTTGCAGCACAACAATGAAAAAAAATTCATTGCCACGGGCAAGGTCATGCGCCGCTGCGTATCCGAACTTGAAAAAGCGGCCCGCGCGCCATCGGGCATTCTTATCCTGGGCGAAACCGGCACAGGAAAAACCTATGCCTCTTCCTACATACACCAGAAAAGCCCACGTGCCGACGGCCCCTTTATTTCAGTGAACTGCGCGGCCATACCCCCCACGCTCATTGAGTCAGAATTGTTCGGCTATGAAAAAGGCGCGTTTACCGGGGCCAACCGCTCGGGCAAAAAAGGATATTTTGGTCTGGCCGACAAGGGGACCCTGCTGCTTGACGAAATTGGCGAACTGCCCCTGAGCATGCAGGCAAAAATCCTGCATGTGCTTGATGGTCAGGGCTTTCGCAAGGTTGGCGGCGAAAAGGAATTGTGTGTGGACGTGCGCATCATCGCCGCCACCAACAGACCCCTGGACCAGCTGGTGAGCACCGGCCTGTTCAGGGCTGACCTGTATTACCGCCTGCGTGTGCTGAGCATAAACATGCCGCCACTGCGGGAGCACCCCGAAGACATACCCGCCCTCATGATGACCTTTCTGGACAAGGCCTGCACCCGCTACAACACCATAAAAACATTTTCGCCCAGCGTTATTGACTGCTTCAGCAAGCACTCGTGGCCGGGCAACGTGCGCGAACTGCGCGCAGCGGTGGACTTTCTGGCAGCCATGACCGAAAGCAGCGTCATATCCATGCGCGACCTGCCTGCCTACCTGCTGGGCGATCTGCCCGAGATATGCAGCGAAGACGAAACCGAAGAATCCCAGCCCGGGCAGATCGATAAAAATCTTTCCTTCAAAGAGGCTGTTGAAAGTCTGGAGCGCTCCCTTATCAGTGACGCCCTGACTGCCACGGGCAGCACCTACAAGGCGGCTGCGCGGCTCGGCATCAGCCAGTCCACCGTGGTGCGCAAGGCCAAGCAGCTGCGCATTCCCGTTACCGAGAAAAAAAGAAGCTGATGCAAGGCCGGGCCAGAGCTCGGGAGCCGATGCAAAAAAGACAGGGACCGCCCAGAATAACTTCTGAAGCGGTCCCTGATGGTTTGCCCGGCCGTCCTCTTCGCCGGCTGCCGGAGCCGACCGGCAAGGCTCACTATTGCCGGTGGCAAGGCTCCGACGGGAATGGCCCGGCAAGCCTGCGCTGTTAGCCCAGAACTTCGGCTATGGACTCACCCAGCGCCTTGAGAATGGTATCGATCTGATCCTTGGTCACAATATACGCCGGGGCCACGTTGATGATATTGTTCCGGCCCACAAAGCTGCGGTTTGTTCTGCCCACAAGCACGCCGCGCTTGGCCATGGCTCCGCAGACGGCAATGACCTTTTCTTCTTCCAGGGGCTTTTTCGAAACTTTGTCTTCAACAAATTCGATGCCCTGCAAAAGACCCTTGCCGCGCACATCACCCACCTTGCTGTGGGAGAGAAGCTTCTGCAGGCCCTGCTGCAGGTGGTCACCCATGGCGACAATATTGTCCAGCAGCTTTTCTTCTTCAATGATCTTGATGTTTTCAAGGGCAGCAGCGGGAGCGGCAAGGCAGCCGCCGAACGTGCTGATATCGCGGAAGTACGAAAGCTTGTCAGTGGTATCCTGCAGGGCCGCAAACACTTCTTCGGTGGTCACGGTGCAGGAAATGGGCATGTAGGCACTGGCAACGCCCTTGGCCATGGTCACGATGTCGGGCTGGATGTTGAAGTGCTGATAGCCGAACCACTTGCCCGTTCTGCCAAGACCGCAAACAACTTCATCCATGATGATCAGGATGCCGTACTTTTTGCATATCTCGGAAATGGTTTCATAGTAGCCTTCCGGGGGCACGATGATGCCGCCACCGGCCGTGATCGGCTCAAGGATGACAGCGCCAACGGTTTCGGGGCCTTCCTTCAGCACCACGGCTTCCAGTTCACGGGCAAACTTTTCGCCAAGGTTTTTCGTGCCTTCAGGATAGGGCGAACGGTAGGCCAGGCATGCGGGAAATTCCACAAAACCCGGTGTAAAGGGACCATACTGCTCGCGGCGTTCTTCCTGACCGCAGGCGCTCAGGGTGCTGATGGTGGTTCCGTGGTAGTCGCGGTCACGGTAAATGATTTTATATTTTTTGCCCCCGTGCTTGAGCTGGGAGATCTGGCGCACCATCTTGAAAGCTTTTTCGTTGGCTTCGGAACCGCTGCTGGAGATGTACACGCGGGAAAGGCCCGGCATGTGCGAAAGCAGCTTTTCAGAAAAATCAATGGCAGGCTGGGAACCACAACTGGCCGCATAGAAAGGCAGCTTTTTCATCTGCTCGGCGGCGGCATTGGCGATGCGCTCGCGGCCGTAGCCCACGTTGACGCACCAGACGCCGCCAGATGTGGCGTCCAGATATTCCTTGCCGTTAAGATCCTTGAGATACATGCCCTTGCCCTCTACCGCGATCATGGGGGCATTGCCCTGATGCAGCATGAGGTGATGCCATACGTTCTTTATATCCCCGTTGACATATTCATTTGTGTTCTTTGCTGACATGGAAAATCACTCCTTAAAAATGTTGGACTGCGGCCATAAACAGCTCTGAAATCAAAATCCCATAGTTCAACAAAACATTCCGCGCATCCGGCAAGGGCCACTCTGGCGACAAAAAAACTCACTGTGTTATCGCCAAACGTTTTCCATACCCTCCTTGCTGGCGGCTGCCACTTGCCTGATTTCAGACCGCGCGCATTGCAAGCCCTGCCCGGCTTGTTGCATCAATAAAGGCAATAAGCATGCCATGCCGACAACATCCCTGAATTAAAGAATATTTTCACAGAACACTCTTGAGACAATGCAAAAGAGACTTGTATTTCCGCGCAAGTCATAAAGAAAGGAGTCACATGTCGCGTAAAAAAACGTAAACCGGGCGCTCCCTCCCTGTCAGGGGAAAGAGCGCCCGGAGCGGCTGCGCATGAAAAAACGCGATTGCGGGCTTTATGTCTCAACTGCGCGCCGGGGCCAGAGTGGGGTGGGCCTTAGGACATTCAGAGACATGCGTTTTTTCGGAGACCGCGCAGAGCATTTTGCTTTATAGTAAAAAAATACGCCTGACCGGATCTACACCAGATCGCCCTGGGCATATGCCAGCAGCTTGTCAAAGGTCTTGCCCGCGTCGCCGGTCATGAGGATCACGCCGTCGCGCTCGTACAACGGATTCGGCACGCCCGCGTAGCCGGGCTTGTCGTCATAGTTGGCGATGATGATGTTGCCGCAGTCCTCCACCTTCAGGATGGGCATGCCGTAAATGGGCGTGCCTTCGGCAGTGTTGGCGGCGGGGTTCACAACATCGTTGGCGCCCACCACGATGACGAGGTCGGACTCCGCAAACATGGGGTTCACCGTGTCCATTTCAAGCAGGTGCTCGTAGTCCACGTTGGCTTCGGCAAGCAGCACGTTCATGTGGCCCGGCATGCGGCCGGCCACCGGATGGATGCCGTAGCTCACCCTGGCGCCCTTGCTTTCAAGCAGGTCGGCAAGCTGTTTGACCTTGTACTGCGCCTGGGCAAGCGCCATGCCGTAACCGGGGACAATAACCACCTTTTTGGCGTTCTGCACAAGCTTTGCGGCGGCGGCTTCCTTGCTGTCCGCGT